>CACYEO010000163.1 GCA_902773475.1 uncultured bacterium
CGCCTTTGGGAGAACGCGGTATCTCGTTCAGCGACGCGCATCCGCCGATGAGCGAAAGCGTTACGCGGCTGGCGCGCACTCCGAACGTCGACGCCGCCCATATATGGCCGAACTCGTGAAGCAGCACCGATGCCGCAAGTGCAAGTGCGCAGGCGACGCCCAGAATCGCGTCGCCAAAGTCGGATACGAGCAGCAGTATTATGAGCGCGAACGACAGGTTGAGATATACGGGAACGCCGAAAAGTTCAAACAGTTTTATTTCCGGAACGAGCGTCCGGGCGGAATACGCTGGCATGGTTCATCCTTTCATTTTGCGAGCGACGACAATGCGGCGAGTATCTGCGGCAGAAGCTGTTTCTTGCGCGACAGGACGCCTGGGAGTATGAAAAGCCCGTCTCCGCGGCGGCGCCACGGCAGGACCCGGCGCACGCTTTCCGCGCCTCTGTACAGGAATTCCGAATCTCCGCGGACGGGATCCGTGACGAGCAGTCCGGCGAAATCGAGTTTTTCGCGTTCGGCGAGTTCGTCGATCGCCGCCGTGATTTCCGCGCGTTGCGAGTGGAACACCTCGAAGTTCGATTCTTCAAGCTGCGACAGCGAAAAACGGTACCCCGACCCGGAGTATGTCTTGCGGTCCGAATCCACAGCGCCGGACGGCGTCATCGAAGACAGCGGCGACGCGGCCGAAAGAAGCCCTTTCATTATCGCATCGGGAGATTCGCCGCAGATTCCGGAAAGTCTGGCCGCCGCCGCACGGTCGATTTCAGTAGTCGTGGGAGACTGGAAAAGCAGCGTGTCGGCCACGATTCCCGCAAGCATTATTCCCGCGGCCTCTCGCGACGGCGCGATCCCGGCAGCGCGGTACAGACCTTCGACAAGCGTGCAGGTGGATCCGACTGCGTCCGCTGTGTATTTTATCGGGTCTGCCGTCGGGCGCATTGCGATGCGGTGGTGGTCTACGACTTCTGTCACGGGAATATCCTCGATTCCGGGTATTCCCTGCTCCGGCTCGTTGTGGTCGACAAGTATCATGCGGAAGGGCGGCGGCGCGGAGAAAGCGTCTTTGCGCACTACGCCTGCGAGCCGGCCTTCGGTGTCCAGCACCGGGAAGATGTTGTCCGGGGAAGACTGGAGCGAAGCGCGTACGTCCTGCACGCGGTCGCCGGCCTGCAATGCTATGCCGTCTTTTTCGAGAGGGGCGGCGCCCGCCGGCGTGGAGAATTTCAGCAGGCGCGTCGCTTTTGCGGAGTCGTAGCGGGTGGCGAGTATGGTCACGCCCGCCGCAGCCGCATCTTCCAAAAGCGCGGAATCGATCTGCGGCGAGGCTCCGGTTATTATCAGAAGAGGCAGACGGCGTTCTACCACGAGCCGGTGGATGTCCGGTCTGTCGCCTACGACGATGGCGGTCTCCGCTTCCGCGCCCGCGCCGGGGAGCGAATCCATCCGGGCGGAAAAAGTCTCGGCGCACATCGCCGCAACGTACACGTTGAATTTTCGCAGCCTCGGATCGCATCCCCCGGCGAGCGCTTCCGCGTGCAGCAGTTCGCGTATCATCGTCTCCGACGAATAGACCGTGCGGCCTGCAAGCGACATTCCCTTGCCCTCCCCCGTGAGCGCCAGGAATTGCGAAAGGAGTGCGGCGGGGTTGAGCATTCCGATGAATACGCCGCTATGGTCCGTCACAGGAAGTTCCGCCTCTCCGGAGCGGTCGAGCGTTTTGAGCGCCGCGTACAGAGTCTCTCCCGCGCCGATCGACGGAACATCGGTCGATACGAGGTCTCCCACGCGGACATACACGTCGGCGCGGCAGGCGGGCGGTTCCGCTCCGAAGTGCCGGAACGCCCATGCCGCCCGTGCGGGCATCATGCCGGGACAGAGCGGAACGGCGTTTTTGACGCCTGTCTTCGAGCGCAGTCCGGCCAGTGCGTATGCGGAGGCGACGGAATCCACATCTGGATTCCTGTGCCCGGACACGTATACTGTTTTCACTCCCGGCATGTCAAAGACTGCTCCTGCCCGGAGCCGAAAAGGGCCGGGTCCAGCTCGCGCCAGCGCGCGAGGAATTTTTCAAGGTATGCTCCGCCCGGCGCTGCGGCTTCGCGCATGGTGAAGTCGCGCGCAAGCGCTTTCTCCGCCGCATATTCCGCCGCACCGATCGCGCCGCGGAAGAAACGCATTCTCAACCATACGAGATACGTCGTGATTGCATCGAACGTGTTGTAGTCCACTATGCGCCGGTAGTCCGGCGGTTCGCCGTCCCTTCCGTAGAACAGCCCGGCCACATCGTCGCCGGTGGTCCCGATCTTCCCCGGAATGCCGGATAGCTCCGCTATCTCGTTGAGAGACGCGCTCAAGCCGCGTCCGCGACCCCCAAGAAGATCCATCAGGTCGCAATCGGGCGAATTCCACGGTTTTGCCTCGGCTTTTTCGGCGAACCGCGGAACCGAAAGGCCTTTCACGAACGCTCTTTGCGCTAGGATGTGGATGTCCGATGCGCGTGAATTGTATCCAACAAGGACTGGCGAATGCCTGCCGATTCCGTCAACGAGGAATCGGCGCAGGATGTACGTTTCGTCCTGCGCGGGATCGTCCGGGTTCTCCGGGAGACGTGCAAGGCGAAGCACCGGCCTGCCGTCCGCTCCCTGCGAGCGGACGACAGAGACGATGGATACGACCCGGCAGCGGATCGTCTTCAAAAACGGCTCGGGGTCTTCTTCCGTGGCTCCGCCGTCTTTCCACATGGCCTGCAGAACTTCGCGGCCGGACATTTCGCGCGGAAGATGCAGAATCCTGCGCCCGGCTTCGATGTCGGGCGCCCATTCGCAGTCGAATGCGTAGATGTCGGGTTGCGGCGGCACTGCCTGTCGGTCCTTCCGGCCTCTCAGTGGAGCGTGTAGGTCTTTTCCACGTTCTCCCAAGGCGTGCGGGAGAAGAAATCCGCGATTGCCGTATCGTAGGCCGCGGTGTGCGCAAACGCCTTTTTCATCAGTTTGAAGCGTGTCGCGAGGGATACGGTTCCGTCGTTGTCCTTGAGTTCCGCCGCGATCTGGAGGTAGTCGCCGGGATCTGTGACGGAAGCCACGCGCAGATAGTTCTTCGCGGATGCGCGCACCATGCACGGACCGCCGATGTCGATGTTCGTGCGCGCCGATTCGGGCGTGACGTCCGGCCTGGCGACGGTCTCGCGGAAGGGATAGAGATTCACCACCACCATGTCTATCGGAAGCGCGGACAGGCGCTTCAGATCCGCCTGGTGCGCATCGTTGTAGGTCTCGGAAAGAAGGCCGAGGTAGATTTTGAAGTCGAGCGTTTTCACCAGCCCGCCCTGCATCTCCGGCTGTCCCGTGTAGTCGGAGACCGCCACAAGCGTGTCAGCCGCCTTCGCGCCGAGGATTTCTTTGACTTTCGAGTAGGTGCCGCCGGTGGAATATATTTTCACGCCGGGGCAGGCCGCGACGAGCGCGGGCACGAACGATTCGAGTCCGGTTTTGTCCGAAACGGACATCAGCACGTTGCGCACTTTTACGCGGGAATCGATGTCTTTTACGATGTTCAGGGCCATTTTGCAGTCTCCTTTTTTTCGGGGTTTCCGTCTGAACGGTAAATCATTGCGCCGCTCGGGGCGGCTCCGGCGGCCGCACCGCCGGCATCAGGTATACCGGGAGCGGGTTTGCGCAGAGAAGCTCCGCATGCGTTTCCGCTATCTGGGCGAGCCTTGCCGCGGACGGCGCGCCTCCGCCGAGGTAGCAGCTCCCGAATTCTCCGGCGAGAACAGTCCCCGCGCGCGCATCGTCGGGCGAAAACACTTTGAAGCCGTCCGGAACGGCGGCGCGCAATTCTTCGCGTGGGCACAGGGCGAAGTCGCGCACCTTCTTTGCACCTTCGAAAAGAATCGTCCAGAATCTGCCGCGCCGAGCGTCGCCGGCGACAGCGATCGGTTCGCCGTCCCTGGAATAGGCAAGCGCCGACGTCAGTCCGCAAACCGTTTTGCGCTTTGGCAGCGCGAGCCCCGCGAACGCGGCGAGCGTGGCGCGCACTCCCGTGAAAGAGCCCGGCCCGAGCCCGCACACGAAACGGTCTATCGCGGCGAAAGGCGCGGAGTCCCGCGAAACCGTTTCGCGCACGAAGTCTGCAATCGATGACAGCCAATCCGCTGAGCGGGCGGTCGAAAGCGGGAACTCGCGGAATGCGAGAACTTCGCCGTCGCGCGAAACTGCGGCGGTCGCCACATCGGTCGATCTGTCTGTCGCCAGTGTCGTCATGCTATGCCAGAACGCCGGCGCGCGGGCCGGCTTTGTATGAATCGCGGATTGCGGCGGTTACATAGTCTTTCGCGTCCATGACCGCCTTTTCAATCGTTTCCCCAAGCGCCAGACACGATGCGATCGCGGCGGACAGGGTGCAGCCCGTGCCGTGCGTGGACACGGGATGCAGAACGCGCCTCGCCGCCAGAAAGCGCAGTTCCCCGGACGGTCCACCTGCGAGAATGTCGACCGATACGCCGCCCTTGCCGGCCTTCGCGGCTTCCGCTATCTTGCGCGGAATCCTTCCCGCCGGATGCCCGCCTTTCAAAAGCACCGCGCAGCCGTAGCGTGAATGTATTTCCGCGGCCGCCTCCGCCGCTTCGTCGAAAGAGCGGATTTTCCTGTCCGCGAGAATCTCCGCTTCCGCAAGATTCGGCGTGGCGAGGAATGCGAGCGGCAGGAGTTTTTCGCGCATGGCCCTGATTCCGTCCGGCTCGAGAAGCGCCGCGCCCGACGTGGCCGTCATCACGGGATCCACGACTATCGGGCAGCCTGCGCGCTCCAGACATTGCGCCGCCGCGAGAACCTGCTCCGCTCCGCACAGCATTCCTGTTTTCACGGCTCGCACGGCATAGCAGGAAAGGACGGCTTCAATCTGCGCGCGCAGGACATCGGGCGGGACTGGATGGATTGCGGACACCATCTGCGGATTCTGTGCCGTCACGCCTGCGACGGCGGCGCAGCCGTGCACGCGGAAATCGCGGAATACCCGCAGATCCGCCATCAATCCCGCGTTCCCGCCGGAATCGGTAGAAGCTACTGACAGCGCGGCCGGCGCATACGCTCCGGCTTTTCCTTTTCTGCCCGCGGCGGAGGTTCTCACGCCTTGCCTCCGTTTTTCGCCGCCTGCATCTGGAGATACGCTTCGATGAACGGTTCTATGGCGCCGTCCATCACGGCCTGGACGTCGGAAGTCTCTTCGTTGGTGCGCAGGTCCTTGACCATCGTGTAGGGGCAGAATACGTAAGACCGTATCTGGCTTCCCCATCCGTTTTCGCTTTTTGCGCCGTAGAAGCGGTCCATCTCCGCTTTCTTCTGGTCTTCGTAGTATTCGTAGAGTTGCGCGCGCAGCATGTTCATCGCTTTTTCTTTGTTCATGTGCTGCGAACGTTCTTTCTGGCAAGCCACAACGATGCCGGTGGGCAGGTGCGTGAGCCGCACGGCGGAGTCGGTCTTGTTCACGTGCTGTCCGCCGGCGCCGCCGCTGCGGTACGTGTCTATGCGCAAATCTTCGTCTTTGATTTCAACATCGATGTCTTCGTTTATCTCGGCGACAGTCTCGACGGATGCGAAGGATGTCTGGCGGCGCTTGTTCGCGTCGAACGGCGAAATCCGCACAAGGCGGTGTATTCCGCGCTCGGCCTTCATCTGCCCGAAGGCGTATGGGCCTTCAATGCGGAAATACACGTCTTTCATGCCGGCTTCTTCGCCGGGCTGGGAGTCGTATTCTTCTATCTTCCAGCCCTGGTCCTCGGCGAAGCGCTTGTACATGCGGTAGAGCATTGTCACCCAGTCGCAGGCTTCCGTGCCGCCCTGCCCGGCGTGGAGTTTCACGAACACGTTGCAGGCGTCGAATTTGCCGCCCAGAAGCGACTGCATGCGCAGTTTCTTGAATATCGCATCGGCCTTGTCGCATTCGGCGAGAGTGTCTTTCAGCGCGGCCTGTCTGGCTTCGCCTTCTTCCATCGAGGCGAGTTCCAGCATCACGGCGGCGTCGTCGGCGGCTTTCACGAGCGCATCGTACGGCCCGACGTACGCGCGTTCGGCGTTTGTGCGGGCGATCGTGTCTTTAGCCTTGTTCTGGTCGTTCCAGAAATCGGGAGACGCCTGCTGCGCCTCGAGCGCGGCGAGGCGTTCGCGGCGGGCCGCCACCGAAATGTATTCGGCCATCTCCGCCGTGCGTTTCTTCAAATCGTCTATGCGCTGCGCGACCTCTTCGGTCTCGAGCAGTTTTTCTTTTTTTTCTTCCTGTGCCATGACGCCGCGAGTATACCACAATACGCGCTCCGCCGCGTCCGTTCTCCCGTCCGCCGGGCTGGACTGAACGGCCGCGTCAGCGTTCGCCGTTGAAAAGCGCGTTTGTCGCGTAGTAGGGATCTGTCGTGCAGCGCAGTCCGAGCCGCCGCAGACCGGCTTCGTCGCCCGGAGTGGCGATGTGGGTCATGTGCATTTCGCAGCCGCGCAGTTCCGGGAGTTTTTCCATCGCGATCTGGGCGGACGGATTCGTCGTTCCGGAAATCGCAAGGCCTATGAGCGCTTCGTCGAGGTTCAAGCTCGTGTATTCGCCTTTCAGCACGTCGCTCTTCATGTGGCGGATCGCCTCTATCACGATGGGCGCGATCAGCGGCAGGCGTTCGGGGATCCCGGCGAGGCGCTTCACCGCGTTCAGCACCATCGCGGCGGCGGCGTGCAGCTGTTCGGAGTTCTTGCCGCAGACGATTTCGCCGGTCTTCAGCACCACGGCGGCTCCGGAATACACGCCGTCCTTGCCCTTGCCTTTCTTGCGCGCCTCGATTGAAGTCGCGCGCGCCGGCGATACAGGCTGCCTGTCTTCCGGCTTGAGACCGAGTTTGTGCATCAAAGCTTCGGCGCGCGCCACGTCGTCGCGCACTGCCGTTCCCGCCGCGAAATCGCATTCGTAGCGGAAATAGCGGCGGATGACTTCCTGTTTCGACGCCTCGCGCACGATGCCGTCATCGACGATTCCGAAACCGATGCGGTTCACGCCCATGTCTGTGGGGCTTTTGTACGGGCATGGCTCGTTCGTCATCTTCTCCCAGATCGCGCGGAGCAGCGGAAACGCGTCCACGTCGCGGTTGTAGTTCACAGTGGTGGAGCCGTACGCTTCGAGATGGTAGGGGTCGATCATGTTGCGGTCGTGCAGATCGATCGTCGCCGCTTCGTAGGCCACGTTCAGCGGATGCTCGAGCGGCATGTTCCATACCGGGAACGTTTCGAATTTCGCGTATCCCGCGCGCACGCCGCGTCTGCGCTCGTGGTAGAGCTGCGAAAGGCAGGTCGCGAGTTTGCCGCTTCCCGGCCCCGGCGCTGTGACCACCACGATCGGCCGTTCCGTAGGCACGTAGTCGTTGGCACCGTAGCCCTGTTCGCTCACTATGGTCTCGACGTCATTGGGATAGCCTTGCGTCACGTAATGGTAGTATACGGACACTCCGCGGTGCTCGAGGCGTGCGCGGAACTGCTTTGCGGCGGGCTGGCCGGAGAAGCGCGTTATCACCACGCCGCGCACGAGAAGCCCGAGTTTGCGCAGGTCGTCGATGAGTTTCAGGGCGTCGGCGTCGTAGGAAATGCCGAAATCCGCGCGCATCTTCTTGCGCTCGATGTCGCCGGCGAAGATGCAGAGGATTATTTCGGCGTGATCCTTGAGCGATTGCAGGAGCCGCAGTTTCACGTTCGGGTCGTATCCCGGCAGGCATCGCGCGGCGTGGAAGTCGTTCATCAGCTTCCCGCCGAACTCAAGGTAGAGTTTCCCGTTCGCTTCCGCCCTTCGCCTTATCTCTTCGGACTGCTCCGCAAGGTATTTTCCGTTGTCGAAGCCTGTTGCGCATTCGTTCATTTCGCGGTTCTTTCTTTCGGGGTCTGGCGTTCGGGCTTTGCTTTTCAGGAGACTCCGTTGATTTCGTCGAGGATCTTCTGGATTTTCGGTTTGCAGCGGCCGCAGCCGCCTCCGGCCTTGGTGAAATTCGTCACTTCCTCGACCGTCGTCAGGCCGTTTTCCGTTATTACGCGGCGCACTTCGTTCTCCGACACGTTGTAGCACGTGCAGAGCGTCTCGTCTTCCAGATTGCGGTCCGACTTCTCCCCTGTCCTGTAGTTGTGTATGGCCGCGTCGAGAGCCTCGCGCCCCATCACCGAACAGTGCATTTTCTGCGGCGGCAGCCCGCCGAGATAGTCGGCGATCTCCTTGTTCGTTATCTTGGACGCTTCCTCGAGCGTTTTCCCGATTACCATTTCGGTCAGCGCGGACGACGATGCTATTGCGCTGGCGCATCCGAACGTCTGGAACTTCGCTTCCGCGATTCTGCCGTCCGGCCCCAGCTTGAAAGAGAATGTAAGCGCGTCCCCGCAGGCCAGCGAGCCTACGGTGGCGGTTCCATCGGGATTTTCAATTTTTCCCACGTTCCGCGGATTGCGGAAGTGGTCCATCATTTTGTCTGAATAGTTCCACATGGCTTTGCCTGATGCTCTGTAACGGATGCGGCAAGTATAGCACAACCGCGCGCGGGCGGCGGTCGCCGGCGAGACCGATTCCGCCCGGCCGTTTCCGCGATTTTCCGCGATGCGATTTCGGGATTGACCGCGCCGTGCGTTTTTTGGTATATTACCCGCTCGCGCTTCGCAGGATAGACTTCGAGGCGTTGTTACCACAAGAGGTATTTCAATGGAAGCATACGCGGTTGTAGAGACCGGCGGCAAGCAGACGCTTGTGAAGGCCGGCGACAAAATCGAGATAGAAAAGCTTGCGGCGGAACCCGGCACGGAGACCGTTCTTGAGACGGTTTGCGCCATCTCCGACGGCAATTCCCTCAAGGTCGGCGCGCCCTACGTGGAAGGCGCCAAGGTCGTTTTGGAGATTGACGCGGTTAAACGCGGCCCTAAAGTGGTCAACTTCAAAATGAAACGCCGCAAAGGCGAGCGCCGCACCGTCGGGCACCGTCAGCAGTTGACGGTCGCCACGGTCAAATCCATAGCCTGACAAACGGCTTCAAGGAGAATCCGAAATGGCAACTTCAGCATCTGCCCGCAACGGGCGCGATTCCAATCCCAAGTATCTCGGTGTCAAGAGATACGACGGCGAAACCGTCAAGGCCGGATCTATCATCGTCCGCCAGCGCGGCACGAAAATCCATGCCGGCGCGAATGTGGGAACCGGCCGCGACTTCACCCTTTTCGCCCTCAAGGACGGCAAGGTCAAGTTTGTGAAGGACGGCAGGTTCGTCACTGTCATCCCCGCAGAAGCGGTTTGATCCGGCGGAGAGCGCAGACTCTCCGTTCCCAAGACCCGCATCCGCCATGAAAACGAGAACGTTCATAGACCAGACGGTCGCACAGGTTCGTTCCGGGAAGGGCGGTGACGGGTCTTGTTCTTTTCGCCGCGAAGCGCTTGTGATGGAGGGCGGGCCGGACGGCGGCGACGGCGGACGCGGCGGCGATGTCGTGTTCAAAGGCTCTCGCCACGTGAATTCGCTCGTCTCGATCTACTTCCAGCCGCGCCTTTTCGCTGAAAACGGCGTGGACGGTTCCGGACGCCAGCGCTACGGCAGACGTGGCAAGGATCTCGTCGTCCCGGTCCCGTGCGGCACGGTCGTGACCGACGCCGACACGGGCGAACTTCTTGCGGATATAGTTTCCGACGGGCAGACTTTTGTCGCCGCAAAGGGCGGTGCGGGCGGTCTCGGCAATGTGAAGTTCAAGTCGTCCGTCAATCAGGCGCCGATGGAGCATACTCCCGGCGGCCCTGCCGAAGAACGGCGCGTGCGTCTTGAATTGAAGACTATCGCGGATGCGGGACTGCTCGGCTTTCCAAACGCCGGCAAATCTTCTCTGCTTTCCGCAGTCTCTTCGGCGCGCCCGAAAATCGCCTCCTACCCCTTCACCACGCTCAACCCGGTTGTCGGGACCGTGGAATATGCCGACTGGGCGAAAATCCGCATTGCGGATGTCCCAGGAATAATCGAGGGCGCTTCCAGAGGCGTCGGACTCGGCCTCGCTTTTTTGAAGCATCTCGAACGTTCCCGCGTACTGGTGTACGTAATCGATATGGCGGGAACCGATGCGCGCGAGCCTTGGACGGACTATCTGAAACTGCGCGCAGAGATATCCGCGTATTCGGAGGAACTCGCGGAGCGTCCGGCGCTCGTCCTTGCCAACAAGATGGATTGCGAGGCGGCGAAGGAGAATCTGCCGCGTTTTGTGAAAGAAACAGGTATCGAGCCGATTTGCATATCGTGCACGGCGGGAAACCAGACCGGTCTGGACGCTTTCAAAGAGGCTTTGAGGGAGTTGGTGAAGCCCGCTCCGGCGCGCCACGCGGAGCTCGTGCAACCTCCCCCGCCGCTTTCCGAAATGCCGCCCACGGACGGCGATGAGATTCCGGCCGAAGCGCTGAAGTTCGCCCCGTTTCTGAAACTAGACCCGCCGAAGCGCAAATCCCATCCGTCTCGCGGCAATATCCATTGATCGCCCGCAGCTCCCTCCCGTTGCCCGCCGTTTTTGGCGCGCGATTTGCGGGTTTGACCGCAAAGGAGGAAATGGGTAAACTTTGCGCGTTTGCAAACAGTTGGATGGACAAGTTCCGATGAAGAAGGAAAATACAGCGGTTACAGGCGCGCAGGCGCTTGCGGATTCCCTCGCGAGAGCGGGGACCGAGGTCATATTCGGCTACCCGGGCGGAGCGGTGCTCGATATCTTCGACCGTCTCACTGACGCCAAATTCCCTCTTGTGCTCGGCAGGCACGAGCAGGGTTGCGTACACATGGCGGACGGATACGCGCGTTCCACGGGCAAGCCGGGAGTGTGCATTGTCACGTCGGGTCCTGGCGCCACGAATACTGTAACGGGGCTCGCCACCGCGAATATCGACGGCATCCCCCTTGTTGTCATAACCGGCCAGGTGTCATTGCCTCTCATAGGCACGGATGCCTTCCAGGAAGCCGACACTACAGGTATAACGCGGGCGGTTTCCAAGCACAATTTTCTCGTCCATTCCGCAGACGAAATACCGGAAACGGTTGCGCAGGCTTTCTACATAGCCACGCACGGCAAGCCCGGCCCGGTGGTGATCGACATACCTAAAAACTGCCAGCAGGCGATGACATCCGCGACGTATCCTGAACGCGTTTCGCTGCGCGCGTACCACCCCGAATCCGCCGCGTCCGCAGCGCAGTTGAACAAGTTCGCCAAAATGATAAACGAGGCGGAAAAGCCGGTCATATACGCGGGCGGCGGCGTGATAGCATCCGGCGCGGCGAAGGATGTGGCCTCTCTCGCGCACAAGGCGGGAATCCCTGTGGCGACCACCTTGATGGGGCTGGGCGCGTTTGACGAAAACGATCCGCTCTCCCTCCGCATGGCGGGAATGCACGGAACGCCAGCCGCAAACTGGGCGATGAACGAGGCCGATCTCGTGATTGCGCTCGGCGTAAGATTTTCCGACCGCGTGACCGGAAAAATTTCCAAATACGCTCCGGCCGCGAAGATAATACATGTGGACTGCGATCCGGCGTCCATAGGCAAGAACGTCCCGGTCGCGCTTGGCATCGTCGCTGATGTGAAAGATGTTCTCACGACTGCGGGATCGCGCGTGAAGCCCGCCTCGCATCCCGGATGGATGGCGAAGATAGATGCATGGAAAAAGGATCGGCCCGTTTCCTGGAAGCCGATGCATCCAGGCGTGATAATGCCGCAGGCCGCGATAGAGGCGATCTACCGTGCCACGGACGGCCGCGCGGTGGTAGTCACGGATGTCGGACAGCAGCAGATGTGGGCGGCGCAGTTCTTCCGCCATTCAATCCCCCGCCATTTTCTCACTTCCGGCGGCATGGGCACGATGGGCTTCGGCATACCCGCGGCAATAGGCGCTGCAATCGCCCGGCCCGATCACAAGACCGTGGCCGTGTGCGGCGACGGCGGCGCGCAGATGACTTTCGAGGAAGTCGTCGTGGCCGTGGAGCATAAACTGCCCGTCACTTTCGTTGTGATCAACAACGGCTGCCTCGGAATGGTCCGCCAATGGCAGGAGCTTTTCTATGCCAAGAATTATTCCGGCTCGATTCTTTCGGTGAAAGGGCGTTCTGCGAACGAACGTCTCGACCAGGATCTGGAATACGATTATCTTCCCGATTTCGTGAAACTTGCCGAGGCGCACGGTGCGGAGGCGTATCGCGTGATCGACCCTGCGGAACTTGACGCAGTGATCGCGAAAGCGGTCGATTCCGACAAGACTTCTCTTGTAGAGGTGATCGTAGAACCGCGTGCGAACGTCTATCCGATGATTCCCGCCGGCAGGCCGGTGGAAGACATGGTGTTCGACTGACGGCGGCTCCTGTTATGACAGGTTGTCGCAATCAGGTGCCGGGAGTTTTGGGAAATAAGCATAAAGCGGATGGCCTGACGTGTTTTCGGGTCATCGGCTGTTTGCCTATTTTCGTGTTGTAGGGCCGGGGTCTTCGGCATATGCCTTCAGTGCGGAGAGTTTCTCTTTCGAGAATCTTTTCGCGCCTTCCCGGGTAAGGTGGTCGCAATCTGCCCAATATTCCTGATTGTCGGAATATTCGTGAATCCAGTTGAACCATGGCACTCCGTGACGCTTGGAGATATTCAACATGTGTGTTTTGAAAAATTCTTTCGCTCGTGGTGTATAGTTGTATTCCCATTTCCATTTGTAGATGGGCGCTGTTGTGAGTACGGCGCGGACATGTCTTTCGGCAAGCCAGGATAGCAGGTCGTCGAGAATGATTTCGCCGCCAGATGAAGTCTGCGCTATGTCAGTCACGTGGTCGGAGAGATATGTTTCTATCTTGGACCATTTGTTGCTTTTCATGCAAATGTCTGTAGGGATGAATTCTCCGGCTATAGGATTTCTCCGCGTTTCCAATCCAAGAGCACGCTCAAGCCCAGGTTTCAGGACGCCATTTGAGAATCTCAACCGAAAACCGTCGCCTAAAGGAGGCATTAATTCGCGTGAGCGCATTTCCAATAGGGCAATCCCAGGATGCGCCGGGCGGTTTGCAATTCCATAAGGAACGTCTAGGCTGGAAAGGAGACTCCATGGCCAGACATCGATTATGACGAGCCGCAGTTGAGGGTTGAGTTCCACTGCGAGTTTGACTTTCTGCGCAGTGGCGGAAAATGGCATGGCCGATCTGCCGAAATTTGCAAGCCATGGCAGCTCGTTTGTGTCAAATCCCCTTTCTACATGAGAATCGCCGAATGCAGCTGCAACGATTGCCGGTTGGCATGTCAGTTCCGTTTTTAAGGATTTGAGTTCCTCTCTGTAGGCGATGATTGTAAGCGAGCCTGCTATAATTGTGAACAGGCCGCCCGCCATAAGTATTTTCAGCAGGAATTGTTTCATTGCTAGAACCTGAAATAAATGAATGTTTGCCTTGGGGAGAAATTGAACAGCATAATTGTCATGAGTATCATGTAGATGGCGTATCTGGCGAAAATGGATTTGGGGTACCTGGCGAATCCGTAAGAATTGCGTCGGTTGAACCATTCACAGCAAATTACGGCGGAAATCCAAACTGAAGCATGCGTAAAACCCGCATGGGATATAGTAGAAATTCTGAAATCGAAATCAAAGAAAATCCGTTTTATCCAGAAAAAAGCCTGGCTTGCGCTCTTCGCACGGAAGAAAGCCCATCCTGTTGTTACAAGCAGAAATGTCGACGCTATTCGCGCGAAATCGGTCAGTGACGGTAAAATCCGGTTTTCTCCTGCGATTGTATCGGTATGTTTACGGTTTTTCCCGCAGATTAAAAGCGGTAAAAAGCATGCTGCATGGAAAATACCCCATAGTATGAATGTCCAATTAGCGCCATGCCATAGACCGGATATGGAAAATATTGCGAAGGTGTTGCGGATTTTTTTCAGCATCCCGCACCTGCTGCCGCCAAGCGGTATGTATAAATAATCGCGAAACCATGTTGTAAGCGATATGTGCCATCTGCGCCAGAATTCCGCTATGTCGCGCGCGAAATACGGGAACGCGAAATTTCTCATCAGCGATATGCCAAAAAGTTTGCCGCATCCTATCGCGATGTCGGAATATCCCGAAAAGTCTCCGTAAATTTGAAAAGCGAAGCATATCAATCCGGCGGCAAGTGATACAGATGAAGCGCTGACTTCATTTTGGTCAAGAAGGTTGTTTGCAGCGAGTGCGCAACAATCCGCGAGAACAAGTTTTTTGAAGAAGCCCCACAGCATTTGACGGCATCCATCGACCGCTAGAGGATAGTTGAATGTTTTTTTTGAGAGAAACTGCGGCAAAATGTTGGAGGCTCGCTCAATTGGCCCGGCCACGAGCTGCGGGAAAAAACTTATGAAAGCGAAAAAGACGACAGGGTCTTTGACAGGTTTTGTAGAACCGCGATACGCGTCAATTGCGTAGCCTATAGCTTGAAATGTGTAGAAACTGATGCCAACCGGGAGAATCACCTTCAGCGAGGTCATCTCTGTTTCAAAGCCGAACGACGAAAGCAGACGCGCTGCCTCATTGGCAAAAAAGCCCCAATATTTAAAAAAGCCGAGTATTGCTAAATTTGCGGCGCAACATGTAAAAACGGCAATTTTGCGCCGTAAAATACATTCAGATGTTAAGAGGTGCGTTAGGGAAGTGTCATTACGTTCTTTTTTTTGTTGGTCGCGGCCTGGCGGTGCGGCAACGATGGCTGCAATGTATGCTGTAGCAGATGAAAATGCCATAAGAAAGCAAAAGCGCCAATCCCACCATCCATAGAAAACATAACTTGAAAGTGCTAAGAGCAGATTCTGCAGCCAGGTTCTCCCAGACAGAAGCCAATATGCTCCGAAAACAATTGGAAGAAAAACTATGAAAGATGATGAATCAAATTCCATGTCAGGCCTTCATTTTTCGGACATTAACTGCTTTGTGGTCTTCTGGCAGACTGGTGAAGCATATTTTCCAAGGGAAAGTATTTTGTCGGGTACATCGATGTTCGCATAATCTCTTTTCCGGCAGTTTGCGGAAATCGCTTCGCGAAGTGCGACGTCGCGCATCAGTTTTTCGATTCCGTCGGCGACCGCTTCCGGAGTCCGCTCGACAAGAATGCCGTCAACGCTGTCCTCAACCTGTGATGCTGCGGTCGCGAATTTGGTCACGACAGCAGGCTTTGCGAATATCTGCGCTTCGCGCACGGCAACGCTTTTGCCCTCGTAGTCGCTCGTGCAAACGAGAATATCGCACCATTTGTAATATGGATAGGGATTGTTCGTCTGTCCGGCGAGTATAAACTTGTTGCCAAGCCCCGACGTGGACGCGGCGGCTGCCAGCTTGTCGAACTCCTCGCCGCCACCGACAATTATCCACTTGAAATCCACTCCTCGCTGCTGAAGGATTTTCGCCGCCTCGAGAGCTCTGTCGAACCTTTTTTGAGCTGATAAGCGACCGACTGAAAGAAGTTTCAGCGTTTTGCAAACGGGTATGTCGTATGCTTTCGCGCGCGAAAACATCCATCTTGGAGATAGACAGTTCTCAATTGTGATGCTTTTGACGCTTTGCGGGAGACGGACGGTGCGGTCGAATGCTTCGCGGGCGGAATCGCTTACATTTACCACGTAGTCGAGATTTGCAAACTGGCGGCGCGCGAGAAACCTGATCGGCTTGAAAAAGCTCCAGTCAATGTGGATCCATGCCGCCTTGACTTTTGCGTCCACGAGACGTGCGAGTCCCGGCGCTCCGCCGAAAATCAGGCACAGGTCGTAGCGGCCGCGCCCGAGAGACTTCGGCAGCAGATGCTTTTTGAATTCCCATCCGATCTGTCCGTATCCGATTTCGTCCACTTTGCAACGGTGCAGAATGCGGTACCAGAAAGCCGCAACGTACCGTGCCGCCTGTGTGAGCCACCAGGACATGCGGTCGTGCGTTTCTTTTGCGCGTGCTAAACTTTTGCCGGTCCTGTCGACGGCGGGATCCTCTGGCAGCAGATTGACCTCCTTGGGAATCTCGCCCATCCACGGGCCGGTATGGTGCTGCAGGAAAAGATCCACATCGACTTTCGAGTAGTCCAGTTCCTTTAGCAGTCCCAGCAGGCTAGCCTCGACGCCGTCGATGTTCATCCACTGCGACAGTATGAAAATCCGCATTTTGTGCAGTTTGTCCATAATGAATGACGGTTTTTTATCTCAATCAAGACTTAAGGTTCGGTTTGAATGTTCATTGGCGGTGACACAGGTCTGAGCATATTCCAAACTCTTTTGCAAAAAAATCCATAATGTTCTTGGCTGCGTACTGACCTGTTAGATTGGCGGCTTCCACAGCCTCGAGTCTTTCATCACGTTTACGGTCGATTCCTTTTTCGAGGACTTCACGAAGAGTCGCTTCAAGTTCATCATTGTTGTGGACATTGTAATAAGTGTCGTACAAAGGCGGATAGGGTTGCTTGTTTTCCGGATTGACCAGTCTGATGATAGGTTGACCGGTCGCGGCAAATTCGGTAAGGAACGAACCGCAGTCCGTAATCATCGCCGTGGCTTTGCGAAACAACGGAATATAGTCGTCCGAATCGCATACTTGTCCGATATTTCCCCAAGCCGCGTAGTAACCGGCAATACGATCGCCCGTCCATGCCCCTGACGATTTCAATGCTATTTTCAATCTTGGATGGGGCTTAAACACCCAATTCATCTCCGGGTGCTGTTTTGCGTAGCGCAATATGCATTCTCCTGTATCAAGGAATGTTGAATAATGTACAAAACTGTAGTTGTTTGGGTGGGAAAATGAAAAATGAGGGGCGTATATTACACATTGTTGTTCATGTTTGCCGACCGGGTTCAAGAAAAAATCATCCAGCATCGGATGTCCAACGGCCTGCAGGTCCCCTGCGAAATCAAAGAATCCGCGCACGGATTCCCCAAGTGCGCATTCTGCCTTGTTCAAGACGAAATAATGGGCGATGAGCCGATGGAAGTCTTGTTTATAAGCGATGCCCGGAAATATGTAATTGGGAAGGAAATATGGGACGTAACACGGCAAAGCAAACTTCGCTGCCTGCGCAGGCCATACCGCCCCTTCAATATTCCACGGCTGTTGATATATAACAATACCTGGCGAAAATGCGCGTAGATCGCAATACTTTCCATTGTCAACATTGTAGACACGCGTCGTACGGCATCCATGCTTTGAGAAGAAACGTTCTGCCTTGTCAATGCCGCATTCTATTTCTTCAGATGTCCCGTCTACATCCGCATCCTGCTTCATTATCCCGATTATCGGTTCGTACCATTGACTCGATTTCATCAGATCGTAAAGCGATTGGCATTTCCACTTGGAATTTTCCGACGAGAGGAAAATAACTTTTATTTTTCCGCCATGTGCCAACTTGCCCCGTATTTTCGATAGAATCGTCTTGCGCCGGAAATAAGATGATAGAATATTGACCCTTAGGCGCAACCCTGGCGGAAGAAGAATCCTTGCAACTAATCGGACAACTTTTTTCATGATATTATTTGCAATCCTTCAATTTATTGAGAAGTTTGCTGTTATGGCGCACTCCCGATGTGATATCATAAAATGGGCACCATCCAAGAAAGCGAATTTTTCTCCCGTCCAATCGCGCCTTTGTCGCTTTGCTGAATCCGGCGGATTCGATCGCGTCGGGCAGGTCGAACACTACCTTGCAACCTGCCTGCGAGGCAATGAGCGCGGCGAGATCGCGAAGTGTTATATCGCCCGATTCGTCGGCGATGTTGTA
>CACYEO010000164.1 GCA_902773475.1 uncultured bacterium
ATGGCGATGGTCTGCGGCGGAATCGCGCTTCCCGTCCAGGGCATGATCGCCGACAAGATCGGCATCCTCAACAGCTACTGGCTCACGATCGGTCTGCTCGCGTACGTGCTTGTGTACGCGCACATCCTGTCGAAGCCGTCCAAGCGCGCGGAATAACCGGTACCGCAAAACGGACATGCGAAAGGAGGACCGCCGCAAAGCGATCCTCCTTTTTCATTTTGCGCGGGCCCGCGGGGCCGCCCGCCGACATGGCCGGTTCACGCTGGAACCGTGCGGTCCGGCGCGTCGCAGAAGCGCGAAAGCGGACAGCCTTCGCAGCGGGGTTTGCGCGGAAAGCACCGCGTCTGCCCGAACGATACGATATACGAATTCCACGTCTGCCAGAATTCAACCGGCAGTTTCCTGCGCAGCGCCATTTCCGTTTCCAGCGGCGTCTTCGTTTTCACGAGCTTCCACCGGTTCGATATTCTGTGCACATGCACGTCCACGCATATCGCCGGCAGGGAGAATCCGACGGCGACCGTGAGATTCGCGGTTTTTCTGCCTACGCCCGGAAGTTCGCAAAGTTCTTCGACCGTGCGGGGGAGGATGCCGCCGAATTTTTCGCGCAGCACTCCCGGCAGGTCATGCAGATGCTTCGCCTTCTCGCGGAAGAATCCCACGGGATAGATTAGCTTTTCCAGCTTCTCAAGCGGAATGCGTTCGAGCTTTTCCGGCGTCAGGGGAGGAGCGCCGCGTTTCGCGGCGGGACGCATCGCCGCCGCATGTGCGAAAAGTCTGCGCACCGCTCCCGCGGTGCAGGCGTCCTTTGTGCGCGCCGAAAGGATCGTTCCCGCAAGCACGCAGAACGGATCTTCCGTCTGCGCCTGCACAAGTTCGATTATGGGGGAGGAATGCGCCTCGAACTCGCTTTTCAATATGGCGACAGCCTCGGGAATTTCAGAATATCGCACTTGGGTCCAGCTCCGAAAGATCCTCTACAACCCATTCGCAACCGTCGAAGTATCGCGGAACCGCGCCCGGACGGCCGCGCCGCAAGCCTATGACGCGCATTCCCGCGTCAAGCCCCGAACGCACGCCTGCGGCGGAATCCTCCACGGCCACGCACTCGCCGGGATCGGCTCCGGCGATGGCGGCGGCCTTGAGATAGCAGTCCGGGGCGGGTTTGCCGCGCGGGTAGTCCTCGGCGCCGAGCACGAATCCGAGAAGACCGTCCACTCCGCACAGCGCAGCTGCCTTCAATATCTCGTCGCGGCACGAGCCTGAAACTATGGCGCACGGGGCGACCTCCGCCGCGCACTTCAGGAACTCCACGCTCGAACGCATCACGATTGATTTCGGATCTGGTACGACGCGTTTGAAATACGGCTCCAGGATTTCGCCGGCCTGATCCGGCGTCATGCCGGAAATCTGCGGAAACTCCGCAGCAAGCGCGGCGTTTATATCGAACCACGACCTGCCGGTTATGACCGAAAGCACATGCTCCGGCGTCGTGTGCGCGCCGCGGTCCGCGAGCGCGGCCGCGATCGCCGCCGCCCACGGCATTTCGGTGTCGACGAGCGTTCCGTCGAGATCGAAGAAGAACGCGGCAGGCTTCTTCATGCGTTGCGGCCGCAGCACTTCTTGTATTTCTTGCCGGAACCGCAGGGGCAGGGATCGTTGCGGCCGATTTTGGGCTCCTGGCGGTGGAGCGGCGTATGGCCTTCTATAGCCCCGTCGATGAAACGCCATTCGCCGTCGACGCGCGCGAACTGCGCCTTTTCGCGATGGACGCATTCCTTGCCTTGAACCGTATATTTCGCCTCGAATGACACCGTGCCCGTGTCGTCGCCTTCGCCGCCGCCTTCGGACTCCAGGACTTCCAGCCCGGTCCATTCGGCGGACTTCGCCCATCCCAGGCATGTTTCGCGGTCGAACTCCTTCCGCGCCTGCGGGCCGGACGATTCATAGAGAAAATCCACTTGAAGCGTTGCGTATGCAGAGTATCTTGCACGCATCAGGGCTTCGGCCGTCAAGGCCTTTTTCGCACCCGAAAGTATCGGGCCGCAGCATGCGCCGTATTTCCTGCCCGAGGCGCAAGGGCAAAGTTCAGTATCGTTCATGCGGGGGAGTTTACCAAATCCGCGCCGCGCCTGCGCGCGGAAATTTCCGCGGCTTGCCGTTTCCGCCGGAATCGGGTATCATTTGCGCGCTTGGACAATTCCGTCCCCGCCCCATCCGCAAAAAGGAGACCGAAATGGAGAAGATCGCCGGACTCATCGACGCACCGTTCACGCCTTTCACCCCAGACGGTGAAGTAAACCTCGAACCCATTCCGCGCTACGCCGCGATGCTCGCGAAAAACAGCTTGAAGGGCGTTTTCATCAACGGCTCCTCCGGCGAAGGATACATGCTGACGGACGAAGAGCGCATGAAGCTCGCCGAAGCGTGGATGGCCGCCGCGCCCGCGGGCTTCAAGGTGATCGTCCATGTAGGCTCCTGCTGCGCCAGAGCGAGCCGCAGACTCGCAGAGCACGCGCAGTCGATCGGCGCGTGGGGCATCGGCGCGATGGCCACGCCGTTCCCGAAAATCGGCCGCATCGAGGAACTCGCCAAATACTGCGAAGAAATCGCAGCAGGCGCGCCGGATCTTCCTTTCTACTACTACCACATTCCCGCGTTCAACGGCGCGTTCCTGCCGATGCTCGACCTGCTGAAGGCCGTGGACGGGCGCATTCCGAATTTCGCCGGAATCAAATACACGTACGAATCGCTCTACGAATACAACCAGTGCCGCCTCTACAAGAACGGCAGATTCGACATGCTCCACGGCCAGGACGAAACGATTCTTCCGTCTCTGGCGATGGGCGGCGCGCGCGGCGGCATCGGCGGCACCACGAACTACAACGGACGCTGCCTGGCCGCGATAATCGACGCCTGGGACGCCGGCGACATCGAAAAGGCGCGCGAGCTCCAGAACTTCGCCCAGGAAGTCATCAACGTGATCTGCCGCTTCCGCGGAAACATCGTCGGCGGCAAGCGCATCATGAAACTCATCGGTCTGGACCTCGGACCGAACCGCACACCGTTCCGCAATATGACGGCGGACGAAGAAGCCGAAATGAAGAAGCAGCTTGAAGAGATCGGATTCTTCCAGCGCTGCAACGTTTTCTGAAAAACCGGGACTCACGCAGATGGACGCTTCGTCATATCTCGCTTCGTGGCGCGACCTCTACCGCGACGATCTCGCCGGCGACATAATCCCGTTCTGGCTGGAGCACGGACTCGACCGCGTAAACGGCGGCGTGTACACGTGCCTCGACCGCGACGGAACGGTGATCGACACGACCAAATCCGTATGGTTCCAGGGCCGGTTCGGATTCGTCATGCCGTACGCCTTCAACAACGTCGAAAAACGGGGCGAGTGGCTCGAAGCCGCCCGCTCCGCGATAGAGTTCTCCGACGCGCACTGCTACGACTCCCGCGGGCGCATGTATTTCGAGACCAAGGCCGACGGAACGCCGCTCAGAATGCGCCGCTACGTGTTTTCGGAATGCTTCGCCTGCATGGCCAAGGCGGAGTTCGCGCTTGCGACCGGCGAGAGCCGCTATGCGGAGGAGGCGCTTGCGCTTTTCAAGCGCATCCGCGGCTTCATGGCGGACGGCGCGCGGTTCATGCCGCCGAAATACGAACCCGCCCTCGAAACGCGCGGCCACTCGCTGACCATGATGCTGATCAACGTGGCGCTCTGCGTGAAGAAAGTGTCTTCCGACCCGGCGCTCGACGAACAGATCGAAGCCTCGTTCCGCGAACTGTCCGGATACTTCGTGCATCCCGAGTTCAAGGCGCTTCTTGAAACGGTCGGGCCAAACGGAGAGTTCATCGACACAATCGCCGGACGCACCATCAACCCCGGACACTGCATCGAAACCGCGTGGTTCCTGCTCGACGCCGCCGCGAGCCTCGGCCGCGACGACATCCGCGACGCCGCGCTCCAGATTCTCGACTGGTCCTGGGAATGGGGATGGGACCGCGAATACGGCGGACTGGCAAGCTTCAAAGACTGCCGCAACCTTCCGCCGCAGTGCTACGAACAGGATATGAAGTTCTGGTGGCCGCACTGCGAGGCGATAATCGCCGCGCTTTACGCGTACAAGGTCACGCGCGACGAAAAATACCTGCGCATGCACAGGCTCGTGTCGGACTGGACGTACTCGCATTTCCCCGACCGCGAATACGGCGAATGGTACGGCTACCTGCACCGCGACGGTTCCGTCGCGCAAAGGGCGAAGGGCAACATTTTCAAAGGGCCTTTCCACATACCGCGCATGATGGTGAAATCATTCACCCTCTGCAACGAAATCCTCGCAGGCTGAAACACCGCACCCGCAAAAAGCGTCCCGCGGCGGAAGAGGACGCGCCAAGAAAGGAACGCAGATGAAAAACCGCGCTTCGATTCTCTCTGTCGCATTCGTCCTCGCGGCCGCTGCCGCGCCTGCGCTGTCGGCGCCTGTCGCTCTCGAATGGGCGCAGCCGTCCGGAATGCCCGCGCGCGCCGCGCGTCCGTTCAGCGGCCTTCTCGCCGACGGCTCGATGATATTCGCGGGCGGCAGCGATTTCGTCCCCGATGCCGCCACGGGCAGGATGCGCAAGACGTTTCTAAAGGACATCTTCACCCGTTCGCCGGACGGCGTCTGGACGAAAACCGGCGAACTGCCGCACCCCGTTGCAGAAGGCGTCTGCGCCTCCGTCGCCGACGGCGTTTTCTGCGCCGGCGGCAACTGCGGCAGAACGCGGTACGACAATGCGTTCATCCTTCATCGCGACGGCTCCCGCAGCGATCTTCCGCCGCTGCCCGAACCGGTTTCGATGGGCGCGGCCGCCGCCGACGGCGGGATGGTGTACGTGGTTTCCTCCGACACGGTCTACAGAATCGACCTGCGCAACCCGTCCGGCTGGGAAACGGCCGGAAAAATCCCCGGACCTCCGCGCCTGCAGCATGTCGCCGCGATCCAGAACGGCGACCAGAAGGAGAAAGTCCTCGTCGTGTACGGCGGATACGACGCCTCGTCCGGTGAGGTCCTGCACGACGGACACGCGCTCGTTCTTTCCGCGATTGGAAGGGAAAAGGAAGCCGGCCTCGAAACTCCGTGGCGGAAACTCGCACCGCTCCCGGAAAACACCACGACGATCGGCGCGGCGTTCCTTCCCGTGGGACACCAGCACATCCTGCTCGCAGGCGGCTACGGAGAAACCGGCTGGCGGAACAAAACCAGATGCCGGAGGCTGCTCGACAAAAAAATCTCGCGCGGCGGACTGTCGCCGGAGGAACAGGCGTTCCTCGACGAATGGGACCAGTGCAAAGATCCGGTGAAACTCGGCTGGCAGAGGAAGATACTCGCGTTCAACTGCGTGACGGGAGCCTGGTGCGAATACGGCGAAATCGCGCCGGAAGACAAACCGCGCTGCGGAGCCGCAGCCGCGCTGAAA
>CACYEO010000165.1 GCA_902773475.1 uncultured bacterium
ATATCGGTAAATGAATTCGGCAGGCTTGTTGTGAAAACCGCCGAATATTTCTATATCAGGGTAACAGAAAACGAAGATGCAGAACAGCTTTCCGTGCCGATGCAATGGATTGCCGACAACGGCGTGGCCGGTAGCGGCGACAGTGCCCAGAGCGTAGCCGATGCGCTTGCCGAAAATGGCGCGAACGGCATTCCTGTCTGGCAGAGCTATTGCCTTGGCCTGGAGCCTACGAACTCGCAGAGCGTGGTTCTTTGCGAGGCGGCGGCGAATCAACCAGCCGACGGCACGGTGAATATCGTTGCCAAGAACTTGAATGTTCCAGCTGGGCTTGAAGGCGTGGCGGTGACGGCGTATCTCGACAGCCGCACTGCCGGAGGGGATTGGATTGAAGGCGTGACAAATGCTCCTGTTTCCTCAGGCACGGCAACGCTTACCACGCCCGCTCTTGGAGAAGGCCTAAGTTTTTTCGAATAAGGGTCGGTCTCGCGCCAAGCGAGTGACCGGCCCGGAAGAAAGTGTTTGAGTGTTTGGGTTTTTGAGTTTTTGGGTTGGGGGTGTGACCTAGGATTCTAGGATTCTAGAGACGCCGGACGGGAGAGATGTTTGCGGCCGATAGCGGCGAGCCGGAGGGGAAGCAGCGCTGCGGCGTCCTGCCGGACAGTCCTCTCGTCTCTCGTCTCGCGTCTCCCGTCCCGTTTGACCGCAACCGGGCGCGCCGCGCGCTTGCGCGTGCAGGGGGCTTTTGTTAAAATTGCTCCGTCTGGCGGTTCGCCGCCGCTAGTGAAATCAAATACGACAAGGCAACTGTCATGAAATTCCCGAAAATGCTCTTTCTCGCCTCCGCCGTCGCCGCCGGAGCGCTTTCCGCCCCGGCTTTCGATTTCTGCGGCGGCCGCGGTCCGGATGCCGTGACGCTCGACGGAAAACCCGCCGGCGCGGCCGTGTCCATCGATGCCGAAGGGCGCGTTTTTCTGCAGACTTCCTCCCTCGCATCCAAAGTGGAACTGCTCTGGAATGTCGATCTGTCCGATGTCCGGAAAATCTACGGGGGCGACTGGGAGCGCACGTACGGTTCTTCAGGCTGGCACAATCCTTCAGTCCGCCGCCCCCTCCCCTGGTACTGTCTTGTGAACGGCGCAGACAGGACCGACGGCTACGGCGTGGAGGTGCAGCCCGCCGCGTTCGCCGCATGGTACGCGGGGACGGATTCCCTGCGCCTCGTCCTCGACGTCCGCGCGGGCCGCCGTCCCGTGCGTCTCGGCGGCAGGAAACTCGAAGTCTGCCGCATTGTCGCCCGCAAGGGACTGGCCGGCGAAAGCGCGTTTGAAGCGGGCCGCGCGTTCTGCCGCACGATGTGCCCCAATCCCCGGCTTCCCAAAGAGCCTGTTTACGGCTACAACGACTGGTATTGCGCATACGGAAGAAACAGCGCGGACAGTTTCCTCGCCGATTTCGCCGAGATTGTCAAACTTTGCGACGGTCTTGAAAACAGACCGTTCGCCGTCGTGGATGACGGCTGGCAGCTTTCGGCAGAGCGCTGCGGAGACGTTGGCGGCGTGAAAAACGAAGACCAGTGGGGCGGCGTGAACGCGGCCTGGAAAATGCCGATGGACGAATTCTGCCGCCGCATAAAGGAAATGGGCGCGCGGCCCGGCCTGTGGTATAGACCCTTTTACGACTGCGAATCGGCCGTGAACAGGAAAAACGGCATGGATCCCACATCTCCGCGCGTCGAAAAGCAGATTCGCGGCGACATGGCGCGCTTCAAGAAGTGGGGCATGGAACTTGTAAAGATCGACTTCATAACGCACGACTGGTCGAAACGGTGGAACTTCGGCTCGCAGGCGTATCCAAGTCCGCTCGATGTCGTTTCGATCGACTGGCAGGATGATTCCCGCACAGCGGCCGAGACTGTGCGCGGCCTCTACCGCACGATGCGCGAGGCAGCCGGCGACGGCATGTACATCATAGGATGCAATGCGATAGACCATTTCGCCGCCGGGCTTTTCGAGCTCCAAAGGGTCGGCGACGACACAAGCGGCCGGGAATGGGGCCGGACGCGCAAAATGGGCCCGAACGCACTTGCCGCAAGATCAATCCACAACAATATCTTCTACTTCAACGACGGCGACTGCGTGGGGCTGACCAGAAAGGGCGCGATTCCGTGGCGCAGGAACGCGCAGTGGCTCGATCTCGTGGCGCGTTCCGGCACGTCGCTTTTCGTGTCGTGGAAGCGCGAACTTCTCGACGACACCGTGCGCGACGCCATGAGAGAGGCGTTCCGCCTCGCGTCGCGTCCGCAGAAGACGGGCGAACCTTTGGACTGGATGCAGACCAAACGGTCCGCGCGCTGGCGTTTCGAGACCGGAGAGAAGCGCTACGACTGGGGCGGGAAGGCGAAGTAGCGTCATGGACCGGGCAGCGCAGGAGACGGATGCCGGGGCGGTGAAGTCGCGACTCGATTTTCTCCGTTCCGAAATCAACCGGCACGACAGGCTCTATTACGTAGAGGCGAAGCCCGTGATCGGCGACGCCGACTACGACGCACTCTACCGCGAACTTCTGGCCCTCGAAGCCGCCCATCCCGAGTTCGACTCTCCAGATTCCCCTTCCAAACGCGTGGGCGGCGCCCCTGCCGATGGATTTGCGCAGGTGCGTCACGATCCGCCGATGCAGTCTTTGGACAAGACGCATTCGAAAGGCGAGATCGCCGAATTTATCGCATTTCTCGCGCGTGAACTTCCCGAAGGCGAAAAACTCGCGTTCGTGGTAGAGCCGAAAATCGACGGCGTGTCGATGAGCCTGCTCTACAAAGGACGCAAACTCGTCCGTGCGGCTACGCGCGGCAACGGCGCCGTGGGCGATGACGTTACGGCCAACGTGCGGACGGTGCGCAACATTCCGCTTTCGCTTCCGCCGGAAGCTCCGGAAGACGTGGAAGTGCGCGGCGAGATATACATGACGCGCGAAGGTTTCGCCAGGCTGAACGAAAAGGCCGAGGAAGAGGGCGAAGAGCCGTTCGCCAACCCGCGCAACGCGGCGGCGGGGAGTTTGAAACTGCTTGATTCGCGCGAGACCGCGAAAAGGCCGCTCGCGTTCCTCGCGTACAACGCCGGCGGGACGGGGTGCGGAGGTTTCGTTTCGCATTCCGCGATGATGGAGGCGTTTTCCGCATGGGGTTTCCCTGTCGCGCCCTGGCACAAACGGTGCGAATCCGTTGAAGAAGTGTTTGCGGCGATCGACGAACTTGAAACGCTCCGCCATTCGTTCCGTTTTGAAATCGACGGAGCGGTCGTGAAACTCGACGGACGCTCCGCGCAGGAGCTTCTCGGCGCGACGGCGAAGGCGCCCCGCTGGGCGCGCGCCTACAAATACGCGCCGGAGCGCGCCGAAACGGTCATCGAGGGCATAACAGTGCAGGTGGGCCGCACCGGTGTGCTCACGCCCGTCGCGGAGTTGAAGCCTGTCGAACTCGCGGGCAGCGTGATTTCGCGCGCCACGCTGCACAACGGCGACGAGATAGCGCGGCGCGACATACGCATCGGCGACCATGTGTGGCTTGCAAAGGCCGGCGACGTGATACCGGCGGTGGAATCGCCCATCCCCGAAAAGCGCGACGGTTCCGAACTCGTTTTCAAAATGCCGGACAAGTGCCCGGCCTGCGGCGGCGACGCGGTCCGCCGCGACGGCGAAGTGGCGCTGCGGTGCGTGAATCCCGGCTGCCCCGCGCAGAGACTGCGCAGGCTCGAGCATTTCGCTTCGCGCAACGCGCTCGACCTCCGCTCGATAGGCGAAAAGGTCGCAGAGGCCCTTGTGGCGTCCGGTCTTGTGAAGGATCCGCTCGATCTTTTCACCGTGCCGCGCGGCTCGTTCGCCGCCCTGAACGTGAGCGACGACGGCGGAACGCGCAAATTCGGGAAGAACGCGGACAGCCTCGCGGAAGCGCTCGAAAAAGCGCGCACCCTTCCGCTGCACCGCTGGCTTTTCGCCGCCGGAATCCCGAACATCGGCGCCGTCGCCGCGCGCGACATCGCCGCCGCGCACGGAAAAATGTCCGACCTCGCCGGTTCCCCCGTTTTGAAAGCGGTCGCGGAGCTGGCCGACCTTGCGGAGCAGGCTGCGCTCGCCAATCCGCGCAGCCGCGCCAACAAGGATGCGCCGCCGGACGTTCTTGAACGCAAGACGGCGGAATACCGGCGGATATGCGACAGGATTCTCGAGGCGGGGAATATGCTCGTTTCGCTCGGCGCTGCGCGGCGGACGCCCGGCGCGGTCCCGCCCGCTTTCGCATGCGACATAAAGCGCGAAGCCGCGAAATCGACGCTTGCATTCTTTGCCGGCGGCTACGGCAGACTGTTCATGGAGCGTCTCGCCGCGCTGGGCATAGATCCCGTTCCGGAGGCGAAAGCGGCACAGGGCGGGGCGCTCGCGGGAAAGAAGTTCGTTCTGACCGGATCCCTTTCGCGTCCGCGCCCGGAATACGCGGCCATGATAGAAAAGGCCGGCGGAACCGTGCAGAGCGCCGTCTCCAGAAATACGGACTATCTTGTCGCCGGCGAGAACACGGGAAAGACGAAAACCGACAAGGCGCGCGAACTGGGGACTGCCGTCCTGACCGAGGCGGAACTCGTCGCGATGCTGGACGGCGGAACCGCCGGCGCGGGAACTCAACCCCCTCCCCCCGCAACGCCGGCTCCCGCTCCGGCTTCCGCCCAGGCCGCTCCTGCCCCGCAGCTTGTCCAGCAGAGCCTGTTTTGAACAGCGGCCGCTTCAGTGCGCGGTCTGTCCGCCGCGCCATTTGAGGATGTCCGCGACGGGAAGCCGCGGCGACGCCGCAATGTCGAATTCCTCCGGCGCCGCGCCGCATGCCACAAGCAGGACTATCGCTTCCGATTCCGGGATGTCGAGCAGTCTGTGGGCTTCGCGGTCCGCCTGCGGCGGGACGCTCCAGTGCAGGATGCAGTGCGCCGCGCCAAGGTGGTGCAGCGCGTAGCAGAGCGCCATTGCGAACATCCCGCCGTTGGTGTAGCAGTCGTGCCGTTCCCATCCCCAGCGCACGCACGAAAGATCCGAAGTCACCACAAGCACCTTGTCGGCGTCCGCGCCGAAGCCGCGCGTCCCCTTCTGCACCGCGAAAAGCCTGTCGCGCAGCACGGGGTCGTCGATCGCGTACACGCGCGCGTGCTGCCTGTTGCAGGCGCTGGGGGCGGACGCGGCTATCGCCGCGGCCTGTTCGACAAGTTCGCGCGGGACCGGGCCGGCGAAGTGGCGGCAGACGTGGCGCGACGCCGAAAAGCGCGCGAACGGCGCGTCTTTGTCCGCGAAGAAATCTTCGCGCTTCACGTGCGGCTCGTCCGCGGGTTCCAGATACGGGCGCGCGGCGAGAAATGCGTCGAGCCTGGGCATGGGGTCCGGCGAGTCCGCGTGGAGCTTCCTGTAGGCGCAGAGCACGCGCGCGGCGTGGTCGGACTGCGCGCGGCGGCCGAAACGCGCCTCGAACGATTCCACCAGGTTCACGAGATGCCGCACCGCGCCCTTTCCGAAGCCAAGCCGCCTGCGCGGCATGGTCAGGCCTTTTTCAAGGACGTGGTAGCCCATCGTTATCTCGGCGAGCGCGGCGGCCTCGCGGTCGAGGTGCAGCGCTCCGGCGTACCGCATGAACTGCCGCCTGTCGTAAGCGAACGCGCGTTTCGCTTCGCGCGCCGTGCGCATCCGCGCAATGGCGGACACTGCGGCCCGTTTGATTTTCTTGAGAAAGTCTTTCATTTTTCCGTATCCTCCTTTGCGGCGCCCGGCATTCTCCCGCGGCGTTTCCGTGCATGCCGCGGCGCGTTCACCGCCGCCTCACCGCGTTCGTGCACGATCCCGGCGCTGGGCGTTCCCTCACGCGGAAATACCGCGCTTTCTGGATTTCGTCTCTTACGGCTTTGACAAGCTCGTCGTTCACGAAACCCGCGTCCGGCGTTTTCGAATACCGGCTTCCCGCGAGACCGGCCTTGGCGAGATCTTCCGCGTGCAGGGTTTCGTATTTTTCGAGCAGCGCGCCTCCGCGGCCTTCGCCGAGGAAGAAGAACGGCCTGTCTTTGGAGTGGTGGTATCTGAAATACCACTTGAGGGCGTTTTCGACGTCCGCCTCCGTTTCCACGAGCGGCGAGAAAACTCGCGCGACTCCGTTGAAGCGGCCGTTTCCGACCTGGGTTTGCGCGTAGTGGGCCATTGTTTGCAGTTTCGCCATGTCGTCGTACAGTTCGTCCTGTATGTATATCAGATCGGACGGGACGGCGAACGGGCGGACCGGATCTTCGCGTATGAGCCAGCTTTCAGCGTACTCGAACGTGGAAGACGATCTGCAGCCGGGCAGCGCGGCGAGGGCGAGCAGCGACAGGGCGAGGATTTTGACTGTTTCAGGCGGTCGTATTTTCATTTTTGCGTTCTTTGCGGCAGGCGGTGAAATGCGCGGCGGCGAGCGCGGCGAGCACGAGCGCGAAAGCGCAGGCGAGCGGCGCGTCTCCGAAGCGCGTGTAAGGCGTAAGGGGCGGATCGACCGGCACGGGTACGGTCGCGCAGAGCGAGCCTGCGGCGTCCACGAGCGGTTTGCCGCCGGCGTCGCGCAGAATCGTGCGCGAGCCGTCGGGCGCCACGCATCCCGAGACGCCCGAATTGCCGGTGCGCACGAGCGGCAGACCGGTTTCTATCGCCCGGAACACGGATTGCGCGAAGTGCGCGGCCGGCTCGCGCGAGCCGTAGAACCAGTTGTCGTTCGTTATCAGCGCCAGCATCTGCGCGCCGTCCGCGGCTGCGCGGCGCGAGAGCGACGCGTCGGTGTCTTCGTAGCAGATGAGCGGTGCAACTTTCACGGTTTTCCCCGCCGCCGAACGGAGCGGGAGATCGAAGAGCATCGGTTCGCCCGGCCACAGGCTTACGCCTATCGGCGAGAGTTTCTGGAGGGACGTGAACGTTTTGTCGAACGGTATGTATTCGCCGAACGGCACGAGATGCTGCTTTTTGTAGACTTTCATATCCCGGCCGCCGGACGCGAATACTGCCGCGTTGTAGATGCGGCGCGAACCGTCCGCCGCAATCTCCGCCGCGTCGGCTCCCGCGATCACGGCGGCCCCGAACGCCGCTTTTGAAAGGTCTCTCAGAAAGAGCTCCGGCGATCTGCCGCCTGACATGGCCGACAGCGCGCTCTCCGGCAGGAGAAGCAGATCCGGAACTGCGACAGGGCCGTCGGGGGCTTCCGCGGCGGAATACAGCGTCCAGACCCTGCGCCCGGCCGGCGTCTCCGCCCGGGCGAGAAGTCCCGTGTACGCGCAGCGCGCGTCGAACGCGCCGGGGTTCTCGCGTTCAAGGAATACGCACGGGGAGTTGCCTTGCAGAAGAACGACCGTAGCCGGGCGCGTTTCGACGCCCGGCGGCTCCCCGGCGGCGAAGACGAGCGCGAGCGCCAGCGCGAAGGCAGTCCACGATTCGGCGGAGCGCGCCAGTTTCGAACGCACGTCGCGCGGATCCGGCGGAAGGGAAGTCATCGGACGCACCATGCGGGCGATGACGCCTGCCACCCCGCCCGAAACGAGAACCGCGACTGCGGATGCCGCGAACACGCCGCCGAGCCGCGCAGCGAACGCGATGCGCGGAAACGAGCCGAGCGGCGTCCCGAGCGCGTCCCACGCGAATCCTCCGCCGAGGCGCGAGCGGACGCATTCAAGCCCGGCCCACAGCACCGCCTCCGCCGGGACCGCGAGGCACCGCCTCCATCCCGGAGCGTCGCCGGCCGCGCGCCACAGATGCGCCGCGAGCCAGCCGAAGAGCGCGGCGTAGAGCGCGCAGTATGCGGAAAGTCCGGCCATTCCCAGAATTACGAGCGGCCACGGCCCGCCGTTGGGGATTATCGCCGGGAACCACGACAGCGAGGCCGTCCAGAAAACCATCCCCCATGTGAAAAAGACTGCGGCGGCCGTGCGCGGGCGCATCCCCAGGCGCAGCGGCGCGAGAATCGGCGCGAGCGCGAAAAGGACGGTCGCCCCGCGTCCGTCCGCGCGGAACGCCGAATACGCCATGCCTGCCGACGCGAGAGCGGCGAGCCATGAAACGTTCGTAGTTGTGAAGAACCGTTTTCTTGAAGTTCCGTTTTCCATGGTATTGCAAAATCTCCCTGTTTCAGAGCGAGTCGAGTATGAATCGTCCGGAATCCACAAGGATGGTCTGGCCCGTCACCCCGCCCGCTTTCAGAAGAAATTCCACCGCGTACGCCACGTCGTCCGGAGACGGCCTTTCGGGAAGAAGCGTATCCCCGCCGGGGACTCCGCCGCAGGGGGGCGGCAGGACCGCGCCGGGCGCGACTGCGTTCACGCGCAGCGAATCGGCGAAAAGTCCGGCCGATTTGCGCATCGAAGCCGCGAGCGCGGCTTTCGACGCGGCGTACGGCGAGGTCTGAACGTCCGCGTCGCCGCGCACCGCCGCGTCCAGCAGATCCACGACCGCTCCGCGGCGCGGAAGGCCCGGCGGATTTTCGAGAAGGCGCAGCCCGAGCAGCGAAGTGAGTTTTTCAGGCGCGTCCGTGTTGAGCGCCGCCATCCGCGCGGATTCGCCGGGCGGAAGCGGGCCGGGCGCGAAGGCAGCCGCGGAGTTCACGATGAAGGCGAGTTCCGGCGCGGCCGCGACCGCGGCCGCGAATAGCGCCGCCGCGCCGCCGGGGACGGCAAGATCGGCTTGGACCGGCTCCGCCCCGCACGACGCGGCCAGCGCGCGCGCCTCTTCCGAGGCCGCGTCGCGCGTATGCGCAAGGACGCGCCAGCCGGCCGCCGCGAGACGGCGCGTTATCGCCGCGCCTATGCGTTTCGTCCCTCCGGTTACGAGAACGGCGGGACGCGATTCCAAAGTCTGGTTTGACATGGCAGGTCAGAAAGTATAATTTATTCCGCGATGACATGCCACAACCAAAAGAAAATCAATCTTGAAGTCGCCGAGCGCGATTTCAAGTACTACATATTCGACTGGGACGACAACATTCTCAAAATGCCCACGAAAATACATCTCGAACGGCTTTCGCCGGACGGGACGTGGGAGCCTGTCGCGGTTTCGACCGGCGTGTTTGCGGTCGTCCGCGAGAAAAAAGACGAGTACAGACCGCCCGCGGACGGCGGCTGGGAGGCCGCGTACCGCGATTTCCGCGACGGTGCGGGCGGCGCGAATCTGTTTCTGAAGGAGACCGCAGCCGCCATAGAGAAGATCAAGAGCGGCGAAGAAAAACCCGGTCCTTCGTTCGACACGCTCAGGAGGACTCTGCGCGAAGGGCGCATCTTCGCGATAGTCACGGCGCGCGGCCACGAATCGTCGACGGTGCGCCGGGCGGTGAAACTTTTCATCGACAGCGTCCTCGAACCGGAAGAGCGCGAGGAGATGATGGCCAATCTGCGCGGCTACAGACGCTGGCTGGACAAGCGCGAGGAGTTCGGCACGGATCGCGAGGAACTCGCCTACTACCTTTCCATGTGCCACTTCAACGCGGTCACGCATCCGGACTTCAGGCGGCGCGTCGCGCGCAAATCCGGCGACGGCAGCTCGGAGAACGCCAAGAAATTCGCCATACGCGATTTCGTCGCGCACGTTTCGCACATACTGCAGCGGACGGGCGGGATATTCCTGAAACCGGTTTCGATAGGATTTTCCGACGACGATCCGCGCAACGTGCAGGCCGTGGCGTCGTTCATCTCGGAAGAACTTTCGCGCAGTTTCCCCGCCGTGAAGTTCGTGGTGTACGACACCGGCGATCCGTCGCTCGCGCACGGACGCAAAATCGTGGTTTCCGGCAACGGCGCCGCCGGCGCCGCGCCCCCGGCGGGCGCTCAGTGAGCTTGGGCTTTTTCCGCAGTCTCTTCCGGCTTGCTGTTCCTCAGCATGAAACTTCCGATCGCGGCGGCAAGCGCGAGAAACGCGATAAGCGCCGCTATCGTGGCGATCGCCGCAATCTTCAACCCTTTTGACTTCCTGCCAACATCCATCGCGCACCTCCCGGGGCGGCTTGGTGGTTTGCCTCCGCGTCCGCGCTGTCCAGGCCCTTTGCGAAGGACAGACGGTTGCGCGTCTGGCAAAATCGTATAAAAGTATATCAAAAAAAGCCCGGGATAATTCTGGAAAGCGTTTGAGTGTTTGGTTTTTAGACAGAATTTACAGAATTGACAGAATTGAGACAGGGTTTGAGTGTTTGAGTGTTTGGGTGTTTGAGTTATCGG
>CACYEO010000166.1 GCA_902773475.1 uncultured bacterium
ATGGCGCAAATCAAGGGGATTTTTGAAGTTTTTGCAGAAAAATGTCGTTACACCCAGGAATTTTTGATGCGTTGGCCATACGTTGCGGACGGGAACGGTTTTTTGGTAAAATCACGCCCGCAACGATAAAGCCAGACAAACAAGGAAGGTCACATTTAAATGGGCGGTTTCTGCGGCGTAGTATCGAAAACGGATTGCGTGCCTGCGCTTTTCTTCGGCACGGACTACCATTCGCACCTCGGCACACAGCGCGGCGGAATGGCGGTTCTCGGGGAAAACGGCTTCCAGCGCGCCATCCACAACATACAGAACGCGCCGTTCAGATCGAAGTTCGAGAACGACTTCGCCAAATTCTCCGGCAAGTCGGGCCTGGGCGTGATATCGGATACCGATCCGCAGCCGCTGATAGTGGCTTCGCATCTTGGGACGTACGCGATCGTCACGGTCGGCATTCTCACGAACATCGAAGATTTGATGCGCGAGCAGTTCGAAACGCGCAGGATGCAGTTCCAGTATTCGACCACGTCGGGCGTGGTTTCGCCGACCGCCGTCGTCGCCGCCCTAATCGATTCGCGCCCGTCTTTCGCGGAAGGCGTGAAATACGCCCAGGAGAAGATCGAAGGCTCGTGCTCGCTGATGATTCTGACGGGCGACGGGCATTTCTACGCCGCGCGCGACAAATGGGGCCGCACGCCGGTGATCGCGGGAAAGAGCGACGACGGATTCATCCTTCTGCAGGAATCGTGCGCGATGCCGAACCTCGGCTACGAACCGTACCGCGAACTCGGCCCGGGCGAGATGGTGGAAGTGACGCCCGACGGCATGGAGACGCTCATCCCGGCGGGCGGGGAAATGGCGATATGCTCGTTCCTGTGGGTCTACTACGGATATCCGGCCTCGAGCTACGAGGGGCGCAACGTGGAAATGGCGCGCTACCGCTGCGGCGGCTATCTGGCGCGCCGCAATCCGGTGGAGGCGGACAGCGTGGGCGGAGTTCCCGATTCGGGCGTGGCGCACGCGCTGGGATACTCGCAGGAATCCGGCACGCGCTACGCGCGCCCGTTCGTGAAATACACCCCCACGTGGCCGCGCTCTTTCATGCCGCCGGACCAGAAGCAGCGCGACCTGATCGCGCAGATGAAGCTCATCCCGATACCGGGCCTGATACGCGGCAAGCGGCTCGTCTTCTGCGACGATTCCATCGTGCGCGGCACGCAGCTGCGCCGCCAGGCGAAGCGCCTGTACGGCGACGGGGTGAAGGAAATCCACATGCGCATCGCCTGCCCGCCGCTTCTGTACGGATGCAAGTTCATCAACTTCTCCCGCTCCAAATCGGTGTACGACCTCGCAACGCGCCGCTACATCCGCGAAGTCGAAGGCGACGATCCTTCCGCGGTGGACAAATACCGCGACGCCGACGGCGCGCCCTACGCCGCGATGGTCGAGCACATACGCTCCGGCCTGGGGCTGACCTCTCTCGCATTCCAGCGGCTCGAAGACCTTGTGGCGGCGATCGGCCTGCCTAAGGAAAAACTCTGCACGTACTGCTGGACCGGCGAGGACGTATCCTGCAAAGGCGGATGCGCGCACTGCAAAGGCGGATGCGCGGCGGTCAAGCGCGCCTGAAAAGAAAGAAGCGGCACGCGGGAAGGAACAGTTCCGCGCGAACGGCGCGGAAACCCCGCGACGCCGCGCGCTCCACGAACTCCCCCGCCGTGAACGTGGCGTTTATCGAACGGCGCAGGTGCGCGTAGTCGCGGCGGAGGCGTCCGGCGAAAAGCGATGCCGTCGCGAGCCATCCCGAAAGAGCGGCGCGGAACAGCACCGTGCGCGGGCGCGTGAATTCCAGCACGCCGAGAACGCCGCCCGGCTCCAGAACGCGCGCGCATTCGCGCAGCGCGTCGTCCGCCGAAGGAAAATTCCTGAATCCGAAAGCGCATGAGACCGCGTTAAACGACGCGTCGGCGCACGGAATCGCGCCGGCCCTGCATTCGAGAAACGAAAAACGATCCGCGCGCTGCCGCGCCGCAATCTTCCTTTTCGCCGCCGCAAGCATCGGAACGGACGGATCGGCGCACACGATCGACGCGTCCGCGATCGCGCGCGAAAGCGCGATCGCAAAATCACCGGTGCCGGAAGCCAGGTCGAGTATGCGCGGCGCGGCGCGGCATTCGGCCGCGATGCGGCGCGCGGCCCTGCGCCGCCAGAAAGGATCCAGGCACAGCGAGAGGATGCGGTTCATCCTGTCGTACGCGGGGAAGATGCGGTCGAACACTTCCACGGCGTCGCGCGGCGCGGCGGAAGCCGCCCGCGGAAAAGATTCGTCTCCGTCGCGCACGGTTTTCACCAGCGTTCGACGCCGCTTTCGCCGGAGAGCCGCGGCAGATCTTCCGGACGCGTGACGAAGCGCCTGCGTTTCGGGGCCGGCGGCGGGCGCGTCGCGCCGCCGCGCGGGGCGGACTGCGGCTGAATGTCTGCATCGGGCCGCGCGGAATGCATGGCGTAGCGCGGCGGCCATTCGCCGGGCGGCAGGCGCAGCGGAACGCGGACGGCTTCGCGCAAAAGCGCGGCGGTTTCGCGCGGATCGAGATCGCGCCATTCGCCGGGCTTGAGTTCGCCCAGCACGAGCGGACCTTCCTGCACGCGCTTCAGCGCGAGCACCACAAGGTGCGCGCAGGAGCACATCTTGCGTATCTGGCGCTTGCGGCCTTCGCGCAGGCGGAAAAGCAGATCGTGCACGTTGTCGCGCCCTTCGCGCAAAAGTTCCACGTCGCACGGGCGTATGCGCCATCCGTCGATTTCGAGCGGCGAGCGGAGCGTTTCCAGCTTGTCCGCCGTCCAGCGCCCGGCGACGCGCACGAGATAGAGTTTTTCATGCCCGTGGCGCGGATGGGTGAGACGCAGCACGAGATCGCCGTCGTTCGACATTAGGAGCAGGCCTTCGGATTCCTTGTCGAGGCGGCCCACCGGAACGAGACGTTCTTTCACGGCGGGGCGTATCATGTCGCACACCGTTTCGCCGCCGAAAGGATCCGAGGCGGAGGAAATGACGCCCGGCGGCTTGTACATGATTATCGTGCGCGGCCTTTCGGGCGCGGCGAGCGGCCTGCCGTCCACCTCCACGCGGTCCGCCGCCGGATCGGCGCGGAACCCGGCTTCCGTTTCTACGCGGCCGTTCACTTTCACGCGCCCGGCCGCGATCCATTCCGCCGCATGGCGGCGCGAGCACAGCCCGGCGTGCGAAAGAAGATTCTGCAGGCGTACTGTCATTGCTGGGCGCTCATCCGGCGGGCGGGACGGAGCGGTATGCGGCGAGCGCCTCCGGAAACGCCGGGGACTGCGCGTAGCCGCAGCTTTTGAATTCAGGACAGAAGCCGCGGTAGACGCATTCCGGAACGCAGCACGCGGCAAGTTCGGGCTGGATTTCGCGCAGGGCGTCCACGACGAGTTTCCACGCCGCGCGCGTTTCGGGCGAAGCCTGCGAACAAAGGCGGCGGCGGGAGATGAACATCACGGCCTGCGCGTTCGCGAAGCATTCATGGTCCACTGGCGCGTTCTGCGGCGAGACGCTGCGGTCGGCGCCGGTCCTGTCGGTGCGCTGGGTGGAGACGAAATGCTCGATGCCGAACTTGTGCCGCACGAAGTGCACGGAAACCCACGACGGAAGATTCGTCCATTTCCATGAAACGGTTATTTTCCGGATCGGGGAATGCTCCGCAAGGAGGATGCGTTTCTTCCAGCGCGGCGAAGGTTCGCCTTCGCCGCCGTCGAGATGGATCGTCGTGCGCGCGGCGTCGGCGACGTCGCGCCAGGACGATCCGCACTTCAGGTACTTTAGCGATGGAACCGGGTTCATTGCGTATGCGCGCGCTTCAGCGTTTCTTCACGGCGCCGCCGGGAAGAAGGGGCGTGGCCTTGACCTTCTCCACGATTTCGGCCGTGACTTCCGGATTGGACTTGAGGAATTCTATCGTGGCGAGCGAACCCTGCCCGAGCTGGTCGGTTCCGTACGAAAGCCACGATCCGCGCTTTTCGACGATGCCGCGCGCGAGCGCGGCGTCGAGGACGGAGCCTTCCCAGGAAATGCCGCAGGCGTAGAGTATGTCGAATTCCGCTTCTGTGAAGGGCGGCGCGACTTTGTTCTTTACCACTTTTACGCGCGTGCGGTTGCCGACCACGGCGCCGCCCGCGTCCTTTATCGCGCCGATGCGCTGCACCTGCAGGCGGCACGAGGCGTAGAACTTGAGCGCCTTGCCGCCGGGGGTGGTTTCTGGATTGCCGAACATTATCCCGATTTTTTCGCGGACCTGGTTCGTGAAAATGCAGAGCGTCTTCGTCTGCGCCAGCGTGGAAGTGAGTTTGCGCATGGCCTGCGACATCAGACGCGCCTGGAGACCCACGTGGGAGTCGCCCATGTTGCCGTCGATTTCCGCCTGCGGGGTGAGCGCGGCGACGGAGTCGACCACGATCACGTCCAGCGCGCCGGACTTCACGAGCTGTTCGGTTATCGTGAGCGCTTCTTCGCCGCTGTTGGGCTGGGAAACGAGAAGATCGTCGAGGTTCACGCCTATCTTGCGCGCGTATCCCGGGTCGAGCGCGTGCTCGGCGTCCACGAACGCGGCGAGGCCGCCTTTTTTCTGCGCGTTGGCCACCACGTGCAGCGCGAGAGTCGTCTTGCCGGACGATTCCTGGCCGTAGACTTCGATTATGCGGCCGCGCGGAAGTCCGCCCACGCCGAGCGCGAGGTCGAGCGAAAGCGCGCCTGTCGGTATGACTTCGATGTTCTGCGCGGCCGAAGCGTCCCCGAGCCGCATTATCGAAGTGTCGCCGAATTCCTTGCGTATCTGCGCAAGGACGGCGTCGAGCCTGGGGTCTCTGGACGGGGTTTTCGCGGCGGGCGCGTCCGCGGTCTTTTCTTTCGCTGCCATTTTACGGTTCTCCAAATGTCTGCCGCGCTTCCGCGCGGATTTTCCGCGCGCCGCGTGCGGGGACGATTATACCAAAGCGCGCGAAAGGCGCGCAAGCCCGGACGTGAAATGTCCAGAGATTCC
>CACYEO010000167.1 GCA_902773475.1 uncultured bacterium
CGGCAAACTGCGCCAGCTGATTGCCGCAAAGAAATACTTCCGCGTAGCGCCATGGCATTTCTTCCACGGCGAACTGCCGGAAGAACTGAAACGCGGCAGATGGGTCGTAAAGTCGATGACCCAGACGCCGATAGGCCAAAGCAAGCTATTCTTCGTGAAAGAGGTGGATCCGGCGGCGCTCGACCTTTCCTATCCGTGGTTCGTGCAGGAGCGGATAGAAGGCGAAGAAGAGGTGACTGTCGTATACGTAGACGGCCGGACATACGCCGCGAATGCACCGCGCGATTCTTTCGACACGGAAGATTCGCGGAAAACCCTTATGGAGCATCCACGCGCGTGGCCGCGATGCGGACTTTCGGAGGAGGAGGAACGCGCCATCAAGGGCTTCATGGACGAGACCGGCTACAGATTCGGGCGCTTCGACTTCATAAGGAAAGACGGCGAGCTGTGGTTCCTCGAACTGAATCCGAACGGGCAGTGGGCGTGGCTTGACGAGAAGAACGAGCACGGGCTCGTCTCGATGGTCGCCGACGCGATAAAGAGGGAAGACGCAGAGCACCGGAAGGCGCTTTCGCGCCTGTAGCGGCTCCATGGCCGCAGTCGCTCACTGGATGCGCGGCGGCGCGTCCATCTCCTCCAGCACCTGCCCGACCGTTGCGCGCAGTTTCGCGGACAGCCGTCTGCGGATCTGGTAGAGGTTGTCGCCGGTGATCCCGTAAAGCCTCGCGACGGTTTCCGTGTCCTGTCCTTCCACGGCGCTCGCCACGAACGCCGCGTAGTGCTCCGGGCGCACATCCGGCTTGATGCGCCGCAGAGCCTCCTCGAGCGCGGCGGCCTGCCACTCGCGCTCCTCGAAAACGGCGTCTGCCGGATTCCCGGCGCCGGCCTTCGCCTCTTCAAGGTACGACGCCTTCAGGTTACGGTCTCTCATGCCGGATCTGAGCCTGTCGTTGACGCGCCAGCGCACCAGGCTGGAGAGCCAGGCCCTGAAGCGGCCCTTCCCACGGTCGTAGCGAAACCCGGGCAGATTCCGCGCAAGGTCGGCGAACACGATCTGCACTATGTCGTCGGCGTCCGCCGCGTTCAGCCCCTTGGAGCGCGCGATGGAAAATACGAAGCCAGCGTACAGGTCGAACATCCGCCGCCATGCGGCCTCGCTCCCGGCGCCGGCGACCGCCTGCAAGACGCTCGACCGCGTGGATTCGTTGTTGAAATGCCTGTAGGTCATTTTGAAGTCTTCCTTTTTTTCCGGCGGGCCTCAGCTGTCTTGAATATCTCGTCCAGGCCCCAGTAGCCGCCTTGAACCCTCACCCAGTTTGGATTCGGCTTCCAGTTTTCGTCTTTCCCCTCTGTCGCCCTCAATATTTCCAGCACCCGTTCTTCCAGCTCCGCTCTTTCTACAACCGCGATGTGCGCGGATAGAATCTTCTTGTCAACGACATGGCGAAGATATGGATTCAACGTCCTGATCGCATCATCCACATCCAGTTTGAGGATGTAGAGTTTCACCGCGACCTTCCTCATCTTCATCCTCAACTCCTTCAATTCCGTCAAGGCTTTTTCCATCTTTTCCTTCTCTGCGGCGTCGCTGGAATTTTTAATCTTGAAATAGTAGCGATTCATGGTGCCCACGCATGTTTTATACGCGTACAGAGCGTCATCTACCGAGGAATCCATGTATTTCTTGATACTCGCAAGGTTTGCCAGCTGCTGCAATTGGTCCGCGATTTCCTTCGCGGGTTTGACTTGGGCTTCAAGTTTCTTGCGTTTACGGTTCGCGGACTCGATTTCGGCAGTCAACCGTTCGCGTTCGCTGCTCGAAGATTCTATTTCGGCAGACATCCGTTCGCGCACACTTTTCAAGGATTTTATTTCGGCGGCCATCCGCTCGCGTTCGCGGGTCGAGGATTCCATTTCGGCCGCCATCCGTTTGCGTTCGCCGCTCGAGGATTCCATTTCGGCCGCCATCCGTTTGCGTTCGCTGTTCGAGGATGCTATTTCAGTCGCCATCCTTTCGCGTTCGCGGTAGGACGCGTAAGCGTACGCCGCCGCGACGGCGAGCATGCCGGCGATCGCGGTTTTGACCAGCCACGAACATCTTGCGACAGCCATCCTGGCGCGGAGCAGCTTCAAGTCCTTCAGCAGCGCCTTCGCAGACCGGTACCGGCGGGCGGGAACAGGGTCCGTCGCCTTGTTGAGGATCCGCCACCATGCCGGGAACAGCCTTGCGCCTGTGTCCGCCTCCTGCGCGGGGCCTTTGTCGAGCTCCTCCACGCTCCTGCCGAAACTCGCCGCCTTGAGCGTAAGCCCGAGGCTGTAGACGTCGCCGCCCGCCGCCGTGAAATTCTCCGGCGGCACGAAGCCGGGCGTACCGACGACAGACCCGGACTCCGCCTCTTCGACGAGCAGCCCCGGATCGGACAGCACGGGCCTTCCGCCGACGTATATCACGTTCCCCGGCTTGATGTCGCGATGGAGGAGATGATGGCGCTGCAGCGTCGCAAGACCCTTGGCGAGCGCGATGCCGAGACCTGCGCATTCCTTTAGGGACAGGGCCTTTTCGCCTTCTATCGCCTTCGCGAGCGTCTTCGGACGGTACTGTTCCGCGGGGACGCAGGCGGCGCCGGACTCGTCGTCCGCGAGGTCCATCGCGTACCAGAACCCCCAGTCCGCCTCGGCGAGTTCGAGCATCCTCACCAGGCCTTCGGCGGCGGGCAGCGTCTTGTAGTGTTTCGCGCCGCGCAGCTCGCGGCCGTAGCGGCCGGGGCCGGCGGCTTCCTTCCGGCAGACCTTCACCGCGGCGCGCCGTCCGCCGGGCCCTTCCGCCAGGTACACGGTTCCGTACGCGCCCCGGCCGGCTTCCTTC
>CACYEO010000168.1 GCA_902773475.1 uncultured bacterium
CCCACGAACCCGACGCCGACGAGCAGCCCGGATTTGAGCGCCTTGGAAAACTTGATTCCGATGAGAACGCCGAGAACGGTGAAGATGGCAGGCATCATCACCGCCGCGCCAAGCCCGATCACGTATGCGAAAACTTCTTTCATCCCCGATTCTCCTTACAATATGCCAAATGCAGACAATGAAACAGGCGCCGCACATGCGACGGCGGGCGCGGCAGACTTCCAACCTTTTTCTTTCAACATGGCATTCTCCATTGTCAGGGGGTGCAGGAGACGTATTATACACTTTTTCCCGCCGGTTCAGCAGGCGTCCGCCGGATCCGGCGCATGGGAGGGGTGCCCCAGCCGTTGCGGGCGGTTTGCCTTTTCCGCCGTTTTTTGAGATACTGTGCGGACACGCAAGAGGAAGTTCTCCATGGCCATCCCCGCCTCGACCAACACACTTCTCGACCACAAATCCCTTTTCCGCCAGCTGCTCGCCGGCTGCTACGACGCCGTTCTCATAACCGATCCGAACGGCCACATCATCGAAGTCAACCCGCGCGCCGTCGAGTATTTCCTGCATTCCGACTACGAAACCGCGGACAAACCCATCGGTTTCCTGATTCCCGGCGTCACTCCGGCCGTGGTCCAGCGCATACGCCGCGGCCTTGGCGAAGACAGGCACGTAATGCTGGACGCGACATGCATACGCAAGGACGGAACGTCTTTCCCCGCGGAAGTCACGGTGTCGGTCGTAGACCTCATAGATCCCGGCGACCTGGTGTTCACAGTGCGCAACGTCGAACGGCGCAAGCGCCAGACCGCCCGGTTCAAATCGCAGGAAAACGCTTTCGCGGCGTCGCAGTCCGCGCTCTTCGCGTGCGCGCCCGACGGCAGGTTCCGCTGCGCGAATCCGGCGTTCGCCGAAATGTTCGGATTCGACGACGAAGAGGAAGCGTGCAAGGCGAATTTCAGCGACCTGATGCCCGACGACCCGCTGCCCGCGCTTTTCGAGCGCGCGCTTGAAGGCGAAAAGGCCGCAGTGCGGATCAAGGCGGAAGCCGACGAAGGCGCGGAAGAAATCGAAATCCGCCTTGCGCCCGACCTCCAAGGCAAGAAAATAACAGGCGTGGTCGGCTCGCTCCTGCGCGTTTAAGGCGGAACGGAGGCCTTCCATGCCAGAACGCAGATTCCCGTCCCATGCGTCCATAATGTCCCAGCCCGTCCCCAAGACGGATTCCGGCAAGACGCTGCAGCAGTTTCTTTCAGAGCGCGTAGGGCTTTCGCGGCGCGCCGCGAAAGCGATGCTCGACGGGCGCAGCGTGTGGGTCAACCGCCGCTGCGTGTGGATGGCCAACCACATCCTGCACACCGGCGACACCGTCGAATACCCGCGCATGGTGGCCAAAGCCGCCCGCGAACAGCCCGGCAGCGCGCGAAGCCCCGCAGGCGTTTCCGCGCGCAAAATCCCGATTCTCTGCGAAACGGAGCATTACATAGTGGCCGACAAGCCCGCAGGGATGGTTTCCTGCGACGGCGAAGGTTCCGCGGAGGCGGCATTGCGCGCGCAGACGGGCAATCCTGCGCTGTCCGCCGTGCACCGCCTGGACCGCGACACTTCCGGCTGCCTGCTCTTCGCAAAATCCGCGGAAGCGCGCGCCGCCGCCGTGGAGGTGTTCAAAACGCACCGCACCACGAAAATCTACCGCGCCATCGCGATCGGCCACCCGCCGCACCTGCCCATGACGGTGGACGCGCCGCTTGACGGCAAACCGGCGTCATCGCGGATTTCGGGGGAGGATTCCTCCGCAGACGCCTCGTTCCTGCGCATACGCATCGAAACCGGGCGCACGAACCAGATACGCCGCCACCTCGCTTCGATAAGATGCCCGGTGGCGGGCGACCGCGTGTTCGGCCTGAAGACCGCGCGCGACCCGAAACTCCTTTCCATTCCGCGCCAGATGCTGCACGCGTCGGCGATAGAACTTGCGGACCCCCTCGATCCGAAATCCGAAATAAAGGCGCATTCGCCGCTTCCCGCGGACTTCCGCCGCGCGCTGCGCCTTTTCGGGATGGGAAAATAGGATGAAGCGCGGAGCCACTTCCTTTGAAGAGGCCGCGCGCTTCGCCGACGACCCCGACTGGTACAAAGCCGTTCCGGAGGGCGACGTGTCGCGCCCCCGCCGCGCGATTCCGTCTGCGGAAGACTGCTCTCCCGTCGACCCGGAAACCGTCGCGCACGCGCTGTCGCCGGACGGTCCGCTGCGCGATTCGATTCCAGGCTACGAGCCGCGCCCCGGACAGATCGACATGGCGCGCGCCGTGACGCGCGCGCTGAACGGCGCCTCGCACCTGATGATAGAAGCCGGGACGGGCGTGGGAAAGTCGCTTGCGTATCTCGTGCCCGCGCTGCACTGGGCCGCTCTCAACGACACCCCGGTGATCGTGGCCACGGCCACGCGCAACCTGCAGGCGCAGCTCGTGGAACAGGATCTTCCGCGCGCGCTCGCCACCCTCCCGCAGGGGACGGAGGCGCGCACCGCGCTTCTCAAAGGCCGCCGCAACTATCTCTGCCTCCGCATGGCGGGCGAATTCATGCGCGACGGCGCGTTCGCGCTCGACGCGGACGAACGCGATACGTTCGCAGGATTCGTCGCATGGCTCAAAACCACGCCGGACGGGGATCTCGACGCGCTCATGCGCGTTTCCGGCGCGACGCCCGCGATGTCCGCCGCGCTTTCCTGCCCGGGCGAAGAATGCGCTGGCCGGCGCTGCAGATACCACCGCCGGTGCTTTGTGATGAAGGCGCGCGCCGCCGCCGCGCGCGCGCACCTCGTAGTCGCGAACCACGCGCTCGTCCTCGCGGAGGCGACAGGCGGCGGCGCCGGCACAATCCTGCCGGCCTACGGCAGGATTGTTTTCGACGAAGCACACGACCTTGAAGACGCCGCAACGGACTTTCTGTCGTTTCTATTCTCGCGCGGAACGCTCGCCCGCGAACTCGGCCGCATTTCAAGAATGCGCGGCCGCGGCGCGCGCCGCCGCGAAACCGGAATCCTCGATTCCGCAGCGCGGCTGATCGCGCGCGGCGCGCTCGCCGGAAGCACCGGCAGCATGCGCGACGCCGAACAGGCCATCGCCGCCGCGCGGGCCGCGCTGCCCGCAGCGGAGGCGGCCGGCGACGAACTTTGCGCGCGGCTGTCGCGCCTTTTCGACGCGCCGGGAATCCCGCCGGCGGACACGAGGGTGCGCTACCGCGTGGCGGGCGGCACGGAAAAATTCCGCCGCACGGCCCCGAACCGCGTCCGCCGCCAGTACAACGTCAACGGACTGTTCGCCGACTATCCCGAAGGCAGCGTGGACGAAGCCGGCATATCCGCGGCGGAGGCCGCGCTCGAAAACGCGCTCGCGAAAGCGGTCAATGCGCTCTCCGCGCTGTCCGAGGCGCTGAACGCCGCGTACAAGGAAAGCCAGGACGAACAGACGGGCGAAATCGCGGTGCAGGCCGCGGGCGCGGTCGAGGCCATACGCTCGCTCGTGGTGGAATTGAAATTCACGCTCTCCGCCTCCGACCCGGACTACGTCTACTGGGCGGTGCGCTCCGATCCGCAGGGGGAGGCGTTTCCGCCGCGCCGCCGCAACCCGAAACTCCCGTCGCCTGTGCGCGTGACCGCCGCGCCCCTCAGCGTGGCGCCGCAGCTCCACAAAATCTTCTACGACCAGAAAGACACCGTAGTGCTGTGCTCCGCCACGCTCCGCACCGGGTCATCGTTCTCGTATTCGTCGGCGCGGCTCGGATTCGACCTCGCCGCGCCGGAACGCGCGGCGGCGCTCGTGGCGTCATCGCCGTTCGACTATCTTTCGCAGTCGCTCGTGCTGACACTGCCGGATTTCGCGAATCCAGCCGCGTCCGTGCGCTCCTACGCGTCGGAACTCGCACCGTTCATAGTGCGCCTCGCGGACGCGACGGAAGGCCGGATGCTCGTGCTTTTCACATCCTACGAAATGCTGTGCGCCACGGAGGAAGCCGCCGCGGACGCCCTCGCCGCGCACGGAAAGACGCTTCTGGCGCAGAACGCCGCGATGAGCCGCGAAAGCATGGCCGAAGCCCTGCGGAACGCGAAGACGCCCACCGTGCTTTTCGGCGCGCAGTCGTTCTGGGAAGGCGTGGACATTCCCGGGCCCGCGCTTTCATGCGTCGTGATAGCCCGGCTTCCGTTCCCCCAGGCCGGCGAGCCGATCGTGGCGGCGCGGTGCGAACAGATCGAAGAGCGCGGCGGCAGCGCGTTTCGCGAATACACGCTTCCCGAGGCCGTCCTGAAATTCCGCCAGGGGTTCGGCCGCCTGATACGCTCGCGCTCCGACCGGGGCGTCGTGGTCGTGGCCGATCCGCGCATCGGCACGAAAAACTACGGCAAATCGTTCATGAAAGCGCTTCCGGCCCCGGTGCATTCCGCCGCGTCGCAGGACGAACTTGTAGAGCGCGTGCGCGGGTTTCTTTGCTATACTTCACCGCGATGACCCCCGACGAAAAACAATTTCTTTTCACGGCAGCGTGGATGTTCGCAAGGCACGGATGCTCCGCGCGCGCGCGAAACGTGCTCGAAGCCGCCGTGGAGGACGACCCGCGCGACGGACGCGCCGCCGCCGCTTTCGCAGGAATGCTCCTTGCCGACGGCGAACCCGCCAGGGCGCTGGAAACGCTCCGCGCCGCGGACTATCCTCCGGATCTCGCGCACGCGCAGGCCGTGCTGGAGACGCGCGCGCTGCGCGCGCTCGGCCGGAAGGACGAAGCCGCAGCGCGCTGGCGGCGCTGGATCGAATCCGCGAAGGGCGCGTCGCGCAGATGGGTGGATGAAGGAGCCGCCGCCAAATGAACCGGACTGCAGCGCCCGATCTGGAATCCGCGCGCGCTCTCGTCTCGAACGAAGCGCTGTGGCCTGCGGTGCGCACTTTCCTGTGGGACTTCACCGCGCTGGCGCATCCTTCCCGCGTCGCCGCAGCGATGGATGCGGCGGGCGTCCCGCAGAATCTGGACCGGTCCGCGCTGCTCGAGTCCCCCGGAATGAAGAAACTCGTTCTGTCTAAACTCGGCGCGGAGGAGTTCTTCCACCCCTTCGGCAAAGAAGACTTCAGCCGTCTCGTCCTGGCGGGAGCGGACAAGTTTCTGGAAATCGCCGCATGGACCGGATGCCTCGCCATGCAGGAGCGTCTTTCTCGCATAACCGCCGGCGCCGAGGTGCGCGTCCTGAAGGCCGCGATCCCGTCCGCGTACCCGGCGTTCATCGCATACAAGACGTATTTCCGCAAATTCGCGGCGAAGGGCTTCTCCATCCCGGGGCTGGAAGACATGCCGATGGAGCGGCGTCCGGCAGAACTGGGCGGCGCGCTGCTCGCCGCCGCGATGTCCGGCGTCCCGGAATGCGTATTGAAGCGGTTCGCGCTTGAATTTCCGCCGGACGGATTCGATCCGTCGTCCGCGCGGAAGCCGGATCCGCAGGATAGCACGGAAGAAGTGCGCGAAGCCGTCGCACTGCTGCTCAAACTGAAGTTCCCGGAGGTCCACAAATCATGCTTCTCCTGAAAAAGAACGGTTTCGCCATCGAATCGGGGTCGAGGCTCGTCCGGGCCGCGGATCTCGCGACCGTACGCTCCGCCGGAGAGATCCTCGCGGCGGCGGAAGCCGAGGCCGCCGCGATACGCGCCTCGGCAAAGGACGCCTACGAAGAAGAGCGCAAGCGCGGATACGCCGACGGACGCAGACAGAGCGACATGGAGGCGATCGAGCGCAAAATGGATCTTGTGAACGCGTCGGTGTCGTTCATGGAGTCCGTGGAAGACAAGATGGCGGACGTGGTCAAGAAGGCGCTCCGCAAATGCCTTGCGGAAATAGGCGACGAGGAACTCGTCGTGCAGATCGTGAAAAAACTGATGAAGGCCGTGATCCGCACGCAGAAGCATGTCACGCTCAGGGTTTCTCCCGACATGGCCGAAACGGTGAAGGCGCGGCTTTCGGAACTTGTCGCCCCGTATCCTTCGGTCGTGGAGGCGGACGTGGCGGAAGATCCCAGACTGTCCGGCACGTCGTGCCTGCTTGAAACCGAAGCGGGCGTCGCGGACGCCTCGATAGACACGCAGCTCGCGGCAATCGAGCGTTCCATCGAACGCCACATCAAATCAAAATAGCCCTTTCCTCCGGCGGCAGGCGTTTCATGGTTCACTCTGTCATACGGAATGCGGCCCGCGCCTGGGCGGGCGGCGGAGACTGCCCCCTGCGCGCGCAGCTGGACTGGATGCGGCGCCGCGGCGGGCTGCGCCCGGTCCTCAAAACCCGGCTGGAGAACGTTTCAGCAACATCTGCGGCGACGAAAGCATGATTACTGTCGAGGAACAGCAATGAAAACACCGTTCGACTATATCCCGGAAGTCCTCAACCGCGCCGTCGAGGACGCGCAGTCCATAGACGTGAAGGGGAAGGTTATCCAGGTCGTCGGCACTATAATCAAAGCGTCCGTGCCGGGAGTGAAAGTGGGGGAGATATGCCTGCTGCGCAATCCGTGGGAGGATTTCGAAGTGCAGGCCGAAGTCGTCGGCTTCACGCGCGAAGCGGTTCTGCTGACTTCACTGGGGCAGATGATCGGCATTTCGGCCGAGACCGAGGTGATCCCCACGCGCCGCGTGCAGATGGTGCCCGTGGGCGACCATCTCCTGGGCCGCGTGCTCGACGGGCTGGGCCGCCCGATGGACGCCGACGTGAAAGGCCCGCTGCGTCCCGACGGGTACTATCCGGTCTACGCCGATCCGCCTTCGCCGCTCGAACGCAGAGTGATTTCCACGCCGATATCGCTTGGCGTGCGGGCGCTGGACGCGATGCTCACCTGCGGCGAAGGGCAGCGAATGGGCATATTCGCGGCGGCCGGCGGCGGAAAATCCACGCTTCTGGCGCAGATCATCCGCAACACGGAAGCGGACGTCACGGTGCTGGCGCTGATAGGCGAGCGCGGACGCGAAGTGCGCGAGTTCATAGAAAAAGACCTCGGCCCGGAGGGTCTGGCGAAATCCGTCCTTGTGATTTCGACGTCCGACCGCAGCGCGATGGAGCGCCTAAAGGCCGCGTACGTGGCGACTTCGATAGCGGAATCGTTCCGCGACAAAGGGCGCAAGGTGCTTTTGATGATGGACAGCGTGACGCGCTTCGGGCGCGCGCAGCGCGAAATCGGCCTCGCCGCCGGCGAGCCGCCCACGCGCCGCGGATTCCCGCCGAGCGTCTTTTCCGAACTGCCGAAACTCATGGAACGCGCGGGAAACTCCGCAAAAGGCTCGATAACGGCGCTCTACACGGTTCTCGTGGAAGGCGACGACATGACAGAGCCGATAGCCGACGAAACGCGCTCGATCCTGGACGGCCACATAATCCTTTCGCGGAAGCTCGCGCAGCAGAACCACTATCCCGCGATCGACATCCTGGCGTCCGTGTCGCGCTGCCAGAGCGCGATAATCCCGGCGGACCACAAGGCGGCGGCAGCCAAGCTGCGCACGATTCTCGCAAAATACGCAGAAGTCGAGCTGCTGCTGAAAATCGGCGAATACAAAAAAGGCGCCGACCCCGAAACCGACGAGGCCGTGGACAAGATCGGCGCCGTGAACGGATTCCTGAAGCAGGGGCTTTCCGAACGCCCGACCTACGAAGAATCCATCGCCCGCCTGAAAGAAGCCGTTTCATAAGCCCGCAAACCGGCGTATTCCGCCTCAAATCCACCCGTCGGCAAATAATGTTAGCCAAAGGGTATTTTTCTATTGCACTCTCACATTCGGTTTTGGTATCATACGCGCCGCTTGCGGGAAAAGGTCCGCGCAAGGTTCCCGGCGACGCCCGGACGGGCGCGCCGCAAAACGGAACAAATCAAGACAAGACAAGGAAACAATCATGAACAAACTGGCAATATCGGTCGCCGCGGCGCTTTCGGCAGGCGTCGCACTCGCCGCGGAAGAGCCGAAAATCCCCGTATCCGTGGAAGCAGGGCTGAACTTCGATTCCAAATTCATGTCCTACGGCCTGGTGGACAACAAGGATCCGATTCTTACGCCGTCGGCGGCGATCGGCTTCTGCGACTGGGTGAAAGTCGGCGTGGAAGCGCTCTTCGACGTCACCAAATACGGCAAGCGCTGGCGCGGCGCGGACTACGGAAACCGCGCGGGCCGCTACCAGGAACTCGACCCTTCGATCGCCGTCGGCCACAAATTCAGCCATGGCGAATATTCCTGGGTGCCGGAACTCGTCGGCTCGTTCGAATTCGAACTCTCGTACATGTACGAATACCACCCGCGCTCGATGGGCAAATACAACAAGTACGAAGGCGAAAGCGCGAAACTCGACACGCAGTTCGTGACGCTCGGCCTCGGCCTGCCCGATCTGTGGCTCGAACCGTCCGTGGAAATCGAGCGCGACATCGACCGCGACAACGGAACGTACGTGAACGTCGAAATCGGCCATGCGTTCGCGCTTGTCGAAGGCGAAGGCGAAGACGCCGACCCCGTCCTCGAGTTCCGCCCGTCGATCGGACAGGGATTCGGCAACAAGAAGCGCGTCGGCGGCTACCTGTCCAATCCCGCGACCGAAGAGGCGCTGTACCATGCCGGATTCATGGACACGTGCGTGAAAGGCGAATTGACCTGGCGTCTCTGCGACAACGTGTCGGTTTCCGGCTATGTGGCCTACTACGACTACGCGCTCGACCGCAACATGCGCCATACCGCGCGCGGATACGAGGCGCTCGGCCGCGACGACACTTCGTACCACTTCGTGGCCGGGTGCGGTATCGCCCTGGAATTCTGATTCTCCTGCGCCCCGGGCGGCGGTTTCCGCCCCGGGCTTCCGCGCCGTTCCGGACCCATCTTCCCGGAGCGGCGCGTTTTCTATGCCTGTCCGCCGCCCGCCTGGCGGAATTCGACCCGCCGCAGAAACCGTATCTGCATCCACGTAAAGCCTATCAGCGACGCTCCCAGATACCACGCCATCGCGGTTGCGGCGGAAAAGCGCAGGTTGTTGTACGCCTCTTTCCATATCTGGATGGAAAGGACGGTGGTCGAATCGCCCGGCCCGCCGAAAGTGAGCAGGAATATCGAACCCATCCCCTGGAACGCCGCTATGAACGCGCCGGTGAAATTGATGAGCATCAGCGGCGCGATCTGCGGGAATATCACATGGCGGAACCGCGCGATTATGCCGGCGCCGTCTATCGCCGCCGCCTCGCAGTAGTCGCGGGGGAGGGACGAAAGCGCGGCGACGTACACGAGCGACGAGATTCCGGCACCGGCCCATGCGCCCGGGAGGATGCAACAGAACATCGCCCACGAAGGATCCTGCAGCCACGCCTGTTTCGTCACGCCGAAGGCCGAAAGGAACGAATTCAGCATTCCGCTTTCGGACGGGTCGAACATCATCTTCCACAGAAGCGTGACCACGAGCGCGGAGGTGAGGTGCGGCAGGAAGTACACGGTCCGGAAGAACACCTTGCCGCGCGGCACTTCGGTAAGCAGGACGGCGAGGATCACGGGGGAGACGAAGCCGAGAAGCAGCGTGGCCGCGACGAATTTGAGAGTGCGCAGCCACGACATCCAGAAATTGGAGTCGAGCGAAACGCGGATGAAATTGTCGAATCCGGCCCATGGAGACTCGCCGGCGATCCTGTAGTCCTGGAACGCCATGACCGCGCCGCGCAAAAGCGGCCAGTAGCTCCACAGCGCGATTGAAACGACGGCCGGAGCCAGAAACAGCCACGGCGCGGCGGCGCGCAGGAACGAGCGGCTTTCGCCCGCCTCGCCGCCGCGTCCGCCCGCGGATTTCCCGCCGCGCGGAGAGCGCAACCAAAGCCACGCGGCGCAGACTGCGCAAAGAAGGAGAATTCCCGCGACGGCGCGCGCCACAGGCCGCGCCGACTCTATGCGCGACTTGTCGGCATCGAACATCAATCCCCTGTTGGCGTCTTCCGTGATGGATTTCAACGCCGCTTCGATGTCGAAGTCCGCGTCCGCCCCCGTCATCAGCGGATCGAGCAGCCGGCGCGACACGAGGTCCGACGCCGCCTGCCAGAAACCCATCCAAGGCTCCGTGACCGCTTTTATGCGGCCTGCTTCGAGGTCGGCGTACATCGCGCGCACGGCGGGCGGTATTTCCGCAAGGTATCCGTGCAGGCCGAGGCGTTCGAGATCGGCGGGACGGCACCAGCGCGCGCGCCCGCCCGCGGCCGCGGCGACGATTTCCGCGTCGGCCGCCTCTTGCGAAACGAGCTGTTCCATGCACGCCCACACGGCGTCGCGCTCGGCCTTTGGACGCCTGCCCGCGCCTTCGGTCATCGCGTAGAAATGGCGGTGCGCCTGCAGCACCCTGCTGCATCCGGCGTCCGCCGCGGGGAACGGCATCAAACCCAGATCCCCGGGATCGAATCCGTGCCTTTCGATGAGCGTCCGCACGAATTCGTCGTCGCCGAACACGGCGGCGATTTCGCCGCGCGAAAAAAGATCCGTCCTGTCGTTCGCCCCTGACAGCGCGGGCACCGGGCGCGCAAGGCCGGAATCGACGAGTTCCTTCAGGAAGCGCGCGGCGCGCACTGCTGCGGGAGAGTCGAATTCCGCGCGCCATGTTCCGTCTTCGCCGCGCCGCACTATGTCGCCGCCCGCGGACTGCACCCACGGAAGAAAACTCCACGGGCGGTTCTCGAGGCCGAAACCGTAGCGGCAGGATACCGTGCGCCCGCTTCCGTCGCGGTCCTCCTTCTTCAACTTTGCGCACCAGGCGCGGAATTCGTCCCATGTGCGCGGAGGCGCTTCGGGATCCATGCCGGCCGCGAGCACCGCAGCCTTGCTGTAGACTATGCCGAAATAAGTGCATTCCGCCGTCGCCACGCCGTAGACTTTCCCGTCGCGCGTCGCCACGCGCCGCCACAGTTCCGGAATGTTTTTCCATCCCGGCCACTTCGCTTCGTCCGGGGAGATTTCGCCGTCGCCGTCGGCGTCGTCGCCGATCCATTCGTTCAAAGGCGCGCAGAATCCCTGCTCCGCATCGTGCCGCATTATGTGGAACCACGCCTTGTAGATGTCCGGCGCCATGCCGCCCGCCACGGAAAGCATGAACGAGGACCGCCCTCCGGCGGCGGCCGCCGGGAGCGGCAGTCCGCCCCATTTTTCCGGCATTATGTCAGGACGCGACTTGCGCGTGAATTCTATTATCCTGCGCGTGGCGGGTTCGTCTGGAAGATCGGGGTTGTAGCCGCCGAAGAACGACACGCGCACGGGCGCGGCGGCGGAGCACAGCGCCAGGGCTGCAAACGCTGCGGCGGATGCTGAATGCCTCGACATGGCCTTTCAGCGCCCGACGGACGGGAGCGCGGTCTGCGCGTCCACGAGATGCCGCAGAAGGAACGCATCGAGGATTTTGCGCGCCGGCTTCTCTATGGCGGCGCAGGCTTCCAGATCGGCGTCCGATATCGACCAGCACCACACGAAATCCCCGTTCTGCGCAATCCCGCACACGTTCCAGCCGGGGGCTCCGGAGCGCGGGAGCGACGATATTTCCGACTTGCGCACGCCCGGCAGCGCTGAAAGCCCGGCGCGCACCGCGGCGGCGGGCGAAAAGCAGGACGCGCCGAGGAGCCGTCCGCCTTTGCGCAGCAGCTCCGAATGCGCCTGCGCCATTCCCGCGAACGGATATGCCGCCACGCCGGATTTGACAAGCGACGCGCGGTCGGCAAGGTCGCCGTGCACGCTGATTTCGGCCATCAGATACCCGTTCATCGCGACAAACTCGAGAGCGAACCCTTTGGCGGCGGTCGCCGCGAGCGCGGCCACGCGCCCGTAAAGCCCGGCGGCCTTGGGGGTTTCGCGCAAACCGGTTATGGTGAACGAACGCACTCCGGCGCGGGCGGCGCGTTCGGCGCGCGCGCCGGTTCCCGGGGCCACGAGGAACAGCCCGGCGAAAGTCTTTCCGGGAAGATCGGAAAGCGTCGATTCCACGGCGTTGGAATCGGCGATCTTCAAAACGCACGCGATGCAGCCGTCGCGCGGGGAATGGAGCGTTGGCGCGGCGAAGAGCGTCGCGCCCTGCGCAAAAGCGTTTTTCGGGAACGCGTCGCGGAGGGGTTTTTCGAAAGCCTCGCGCGCCGGGGCGGCCGCGGCCTCGAACGGATTGTCCGGCGAAGAGGACGACAGGACGGCGAAGAATGCGTCGTCCGGGACGAATTTCGCGGCCTGCGGATCGGGCGGGTTCCACGAGCGGGTGAAGAAGGCGGCCCGCGTTCCGCGGCGCGGCGTGCCGGAAACAGTCACCGAAAGCCTCCCGACCGCGCTCTGGCGCTCCACGGTCAGCGTGGCCGGATCGAGCCGTTCAAGAATGCGGTGCGCTTCCGCATTCCACATCGGAAGGCCGGAAAACGAGCGGTCGAAATACTCCGCCATCCCTTCGCCGTTCGTGACCGCGGTGTACGTGCCGCCCGCACCGGCGGCGACGGCGGAGAACACGGAATGGATGGCCTTGACGCGCGCGAGGACGCGCGGGGCCTTTCCGTCGCAGCCGCGCCCGGCGGTGGCGGCGGCGCGCGCCTGGGTCGCGGCGGCGGCCGCAAGCAGGGCCGCGCACGGAATCGCAAGGAGCCGCGCCGTCATTTCAAACCCGCTCCCGGCCTGTAGAATTCGAGAATCACGTTATAGAGCATTTCCGCCAGATCGGGATCCTCTTCGTACATGTTCACGCGCTCGGAGTAGTTCTTGCAGTTTATGGCCGCGCGCACGGCGAGGAATCTGCGCGGGGAAGGGTCGTTCGTGGATTTGCCGTATTTTTCGCGGCGGAAGAGTTCCGCGTTCACGAGTTCCTGGAAGACTTCGCGGATGCGCTTCGGATCCGCGCGGTAGCGGTTCGTGCGCATGTCCTCCCACGTGCCGTCGGCCGTTTCGTGCGCGAAGGAATCCGATACGCGCCGCGACGTGCCGGAGACCGTCTCCACCTGTCCGTCGCCGGTCACGCGCACGTTTATCCTGTTCACGGGCTTGTTCGTTTCCGCGCGGTAGTAGTGGATTTCAAGCCAGTTCAGCGGAGATTCCGTGACTTCCACGAAAGGCTGCTCCGCGAAAACGCCGCATCCGGCGGCCAGTGCGGCGGCCGCCGCAAGCAGCGCGGCCGCGAGGAACTTTTTCATTTGAACGTCTCCTTTGCGATTACGCCCACGCCGTGCAGAGTGAGCGACGGATCTATTTCCACGGGAATGTCGATCCCGCGCAGCGCCCATCCGGCGTAGCCGCCTGTCGCCACGAGTTTGAATTCCGTCTCCAGATTCAGGGAAAGAGTGCGGGCGATCTCCTTTACCATGCCGCGGTATCCGACGATCGCGCCGAAGCGCATCGCCTGTTCCGTGGAGCGGCCTATCCGGGGGCAGGAGCCGCCGAATCTCATGCGCGGAAGTTTCGCCGTGCGCTCGGCGAGGTAGTCGCGCATCAGCGGAAGCCCGGGGGCGATGCACCCGCCGATCCAGCGGGCGTCCGCGGTGACGGCGTCGACCGTCAGCGCCGTTCCGAAATCGGCCACGAGCACCGGCGCCCCGTAGCGGTCGAACGCGCCGGCCGCATCCGCTATTCTGTCGGCGCCGACGGTTTTCCTGCGCGGATAGTCCACGCGCACCGGAGAAGCCGACCGCGCGTCGATGAAATGCGTCCGGGCCGCGCCCGCCTCTTCAAGAATCTCTTCCAATAGCGGGTCCGCCGCAGGCACGACCGACGCGACCGCCGCCAGGAACGGAGCCTTGGGAGCCGCGCGGCGGACCGCCGCGCGGACGGCGCCGGGCGCGGACTGCACGCCGCCGTCCACGTGGCTCGTGCGCGAGACGGCGCCGTCGGTCCACCTGCCTATGGCGGTGGATGTGTTGCCGGCGTCGACGACGAGAAACGTCACCTCGCCGTCTCCTTCCACTCGAGCGAAAGATCGACCGAGCCGGCCGAATGGGTGAGGCATCCCAGCGAAATCGCATCCACGCCCGTCGCCGCGACTTCCTTGACGCGTTCCAGCGTGATTCCTCCCGAAGCCTCCGTCTTCGAAACGCCTTTGCAGAGTTTCACGCATTTCTTCATTTCGGCGCAGGACATGTTGTCGAGCATTATCCATTCGGGCTTCGCCTTCAGCGCGGAGACGCATTCGCGCACTGATTCGACCTCTACTTCGACCGCAAGTTCCGGAAACGCCTTGCGCGCCGCCTCGACCGCCTTGTCGAGTTCGTCCGGATTGCCGCCCCGCCAGAGCTTGCGGTGGTTGTCTTTCACGAGAATCCGGTCGAACATTCCGAAACGGTGGTTGCACCCGCCGCCGCAGAGGACGGCGTATTTCTCGAAAACGCGCAGGCCGGGCGTCGTCTTGCGCGTGTCGAGGATCATCGTGCCGCGGCGCGCCACTGCGTCGACGAACTTGCGCGTAAGCGTGGCCGTGGCGCACATGCGCTGCATGAAGTTGAGCGCGGTGCGCTCGGCGGCCAGAATCGAACGGGCGCGGCCCTTGAAAACGAGAATGTCGCGCCCGGCGGGAACGCGCGAACCGTCGCGCTCCAGGATCTTCACCTTCAGCGAAGGGTCGATCTCGCGCATGACGGCGCGCGCGACGGTCGTGCCGCTCACCACGCAGGGGACGCGCGGGAATATGCGCCCCTCGGCTTTCGCGTCCGGCGCGACGAGCGCGATGGACGTGGCATCGCCGGAGCCGATGTCTTCCTCTATGGCAAGGCGCACCGCTGCGGCGGCGCGCGGCGATTTCATCACATCCTTCATTCCGCCGTGCTCCTCAGAACTGCGACAGATACGCCCAGTTGGTGTAGACCAGGAACGCGGACACCGAAGTGCAGGCGAGACTGATGAGCAGAACGACGAGCGCAAGACCGGTCGTGATCTTGCCTACGCGCTTCGGCGGCTGTTTCTCCTTCGGCGCGTATTTTGTCTTTGCGGCGGCTGTGCTGTCCTGTTTCAGCGGCTTTTTGATTTTCATGGCACGCCAAGTATATCAAATCGCCCCGACCCCTTCCACAGGGTGCGACTGCGATTTGCACTTTTCCCCGCGTCGGGGCGCATCTGCGTTTTTCACCCATGCGGTTTGAGATTGGAGACAACCGGAACAACTGGAAAAAACAACAGCGCGCGCCAAAGGAAAGTTGTTTCAAACAGTTGTTTCCCATAATCAAAATGCCAGACGGTGAATTGCGCAGATGCACGCGGGTAACCGTTAGTCGATAGCAGGCAGCTGATAGCGGTCAGCCGGTGGTGCGGGGCGCAAGATGTGGCAAGGCCGCCACGGCCTTGCAGCAAGGGCGAGGGCGCCCTTGCCACATCTCTCCGGCGGGGCCCAGCCTGCCAAC
>CACYEO010000169.1 GCA_902773475.1 uncultured bacterium
AGGCGGGGGGATGAGGGAGACAACAAGCGGACGACAACAAGGGAGGGGTGGGGGGATGGGGAGACAACAAGCGGACGACAACAAGAGGAGGGGTGCGACAAAATGGATTCAATGCGACAAAATGTCGCCAGTTATGGATGCAAACGGCGCATTTTCACAATTGGCACGGATGTTGCTAATATGGGAATCGGCAAAAAATGCCGGAAAAGAGGATAAAGATATGACAATGGACAAATGGACGGTAAACGCGCGCAAGGCGATTGAAGACGCCAAAGAAATCGCCGTGCGGCGCAGCTGCAACCAAATCGATATAGAGCATGTGGCGCTCGCGCTTCTCAAGGACTCTCGCGGGCTTGTCCCCAACATACTTGGGAAAATCGGCGTTTCGATTCCCGCGCTTTCCGCCCGCATAGTCGAGCTGGCCGACGCCAAGCCGAGAATCGGCGGAGACTCTGAACTTGGCAAGATATACATTACAGGAGCGCTTGAAAGCGCGCTTGCGAAAGCCGAAGACTGCGCGCGCGAGATGAAAGACGAATATCTTTCGGTGGAGCACCTGCTTCTGGGAATCGTGCGCGCGGGCGGCGCGGCCGCGAACGAAATCGTCCGCGCCGGGGCGGGGGAGAAGCAGATCCTCGCCGCGCTGCGCGAAGTGCGCGGCAACCAGCGCGTGGCAACGGACAATCCGGAAGGGCAGTACGAAGCGCTGAAAAAATACGGAACCGACCTTGTGGCGCTGGCCCAGGCCGGGAAACTCGATCCCGTTATCGGACGCGATGCGGAAATCCGCAACGTCATCCGCATCCTTTCGCGCAAGACGAAAAACAATCCCGTCCTCGTGGGAGAGCCTGGAACGGGCAAGACCGCCATAGTCGAAGGCCTCGCGCAGCGGATCGTGCGCGGCGACGTCCCCGAAGGCCTGCGCGACCGCACGGTCTTCTCGCTTGACATGACGGCGCTCATGGCCGGCGCGAAGTACCGCGGCGAATTCGAAGAGCGTCTCAAAGCCGTGCTGAACGAGATCCGCGCGTCCGACGGGCGGATAATCCTGTTCATCGACGAGCTCCACACCATAGTCGGAGCTGGCAAGACCGAAGGCTCCACCGACGCCGGCAACATGCTCAAACCGATGCTCGCGCGCGGCGAACTGCACTGCATCGGCGCGACGACCCTCGACGAATACCGCAAATACCTCGAAAAGGACGCCGCGCTCGAACGCCGTTTCCAGCCGGTCCACGTGGAACCGCCATCCGAAGAGGATTCCATATCCATCCTGCGCGGGATAAAAGACCGCTTCGAAAAGTACCACAACGTCCACATCCAGGACGGCGCGATCGTCTCTGCCGTCACGCTGTCCTCGCGCTACATCCAGGACAGATTCCTCCCGGACAAGGCGATCGACCTGCTTGACGAAGCGTGCGCGTCGATCCGCACGGAGATGGATTCGATGCCTGCGGAGCTCGACGGCGCTTCGCGCCACATAGCGCGTCTCCAGATGGAAGAAGCCGCGCTGAAAAAAGAGAAAGACGAAGCGTCGAAGAAGCGGCTTGAAGAGCTCCGCCGCGAGCTGGCGGAGCTGAAATCGCAGGCCGACGCCATGACCGCCAAATGGCAGTCCGAGAAAAAAGCCATCAACGAAGTGCGCGACCTGCGCGAGAAGATATCGGCGGCGAGGCACTCGCTTGAAAAGGCGCTGCGCGAGCAAGACTACGACAAGGCCGGAAAACTGCAGTATTCCGAACTGCCGGCGCTCGAAAAAGCGCTCGCGGAGCGCGAAAAGGCGATACGCGACGCCGCCCCCGGCGCGATGCTGCGAGAAGAAGTCACGCCCGACGAAATCGCCGAAGTCGTTTCGCGCTGGGCGGGCGTTCCGGTGACCAAACTCCTCGAAGGCGAGCGCCAGAAGCTGCTCCGGCTCCCGGAGATCCTGCACAAGCGGGTCATCGGGCAGAACGAGGCCGTGGACGCAGTCGCAGACGCGGTCCTGCGCTCCCGCGCAGGCGTGAAAAACCGCGAACGCCCCGTGGGCGCGTTCCTCTTCCTGGGCCCCACCGGCGTAGGAAAGACGGAACTCGCCAAGGCGCTCGCCGCCGAGCTTTTCGACGACGAAAACTCGCTCGTGCGGCTCGACATGTCCGAATACATGGAAAAGTTCGCGGTATCGCGTCTCGTCGGCGCGCCTCCGGGATACGTAGGCTTCGAAGACGGCGGGCAGCTGACCGAGGCGGTGCGCCGCAAACCGTACAGCGTCGTGCTTCTCGATGAAATCGAAAAAGCGCATCCCGACGTCTTCAACATGCTGCTGCAGGTGCTCGACGACGGACGGCTCACCGATTCGCACGGACGCACGGTTTCCTTCAAAAACACCGTCGTGATCATGACGTCCAACCTCGGCGGCTCTCTCATCGCCGAAAGCGGCGGCAAGGGAGGCTCCGTCGACGGAAAGACGCGCGACGCGGTGAACGTTCTGCTGAAAGAGCATTTCCGCCCGGAATTCCTGAACCGTCTCGACGAGATACTGATGTTCACGGAGCTCGACCGCGATTCAATCGCGAAAATCGTCTCCCTCCAGCTCGCCGGGCTTTCCGCGCGCCTCGCCGAAAACGGCGTGACGCTTGAAGCCGATTCCAAGGCGGTCGAAAAGCTCGCGGAGGAAGGATACGACCCCGTATACGGCGCGCGCCCGGTGAAACGCGCGATACAGCGGCTCGTGGAAACGCCGCTCGCGCGCGAAATCGTGGCCGGGAAATATCCGCCCGGCTCCACGGTACACATGACCGCCGACGCCGCCGGCATCCGCTTCAGCCCGGACTGATAATCAGGCGCGGTTGTGGTAAACTTGCGGCATGGACGAAGCACCGATAGCGATAGTCGGAATGTCATGCCGCTTCGCGGGCACCCCGGACGCGGCGTCCCTCTGGCGGAATGTGATGACGAAGCGGTCCGCGATCGCGCCGCTTCCGCCGGAGCTTGCGCGCGCCCCGGGCGATCCCGGACTGTTCGGCCGCCCGTATCCCCATGCGGCGGGATGCCTCGGTCCGCTGTATTCGTGCGTCCCGTCCGCTCTTTCCTTTCCGCGCCAGATCAACGCAGGCGAAAACCAGGATCTCTACTTCGCCGCGCAGCTGGCGCTCGACGCGCTCGCCGACGCCGCGATAAGGCCGAATCCGTCCGCGCCGCTGAACGGCTTCGTCGCGCTCGGCTACGCGCCGCCTTTCAGCTGCGCCACCGTGAACTGGCTGGAGCACACCTACTTCATCGACCAGACGATGGAGATAATCGAGAAGTTCTTCCCGTCCGCCCCGGCCGAATCGCTCGATTCCGTCCACCGCCGGCTGAAAGAATCCATTCCCGCGCCGGACGCAGCCTCGTTCCTCGCCGGAACGGGAGGGCGCATAGCCGCATGGGTCGCGCGGGAAGCGTGTTTCGACGGCGAAGCGCATCTTTCGGATTCCGCGTCGCTCAGCGGCATGACGGTCCTGAGACAGGCGATGGACGCGCTGCGCACCGGCCGCGCGGACGTGGCGCTCGCCGGCGCGCTCGAGCCGCCGCTCTCGCGCGCGCTCCTCGAAGGTCTTTCCGGATCGATGAAATTCCGCACCGAAGGCCGGCTCGCTCCGTACTCGCCCGATTCCACCGGCACACTGCCGGGGGAGGGCGGCGCGATGTTCGTAATGAAACGCCGCGCCGACGCGCTCAAGGCGCACGACAGAATCTACGCCCTTGTGAAATCCGTCGCCTCCGCCGCGATACCCTCACCGGCGGAGGGACTTGAAAAACTGTTTCTGCGCGCCGCGGACGAAGCGCGGTGCGAGATAACGTCGATAGACCTGGCGGAAGGCCACGGAAGCGGCGACCCGGAAAAAGACGCGCCGGAACTCGAGGCGCTGAAGTCGCTGCGCCCGGGCGGGGGAGGGGCTGCGATAGGGCTCGGCTCCGTCAAAGGCAACATAGGCCACACGCTGCGCGCCTCCGCCGCCGCGAGCCTTGCCAAGGTCGCGCTCGCGCTCTACCACCGCGTCCTCCCGCCGATGGCCGACGGCGGAGAAACCGCGGACGGCTCCGACCCGGAATCCGGGGTGTATCTGCTGCACGAAGCCCGACCGTGGATATCGGGCGATGCGGCGGTGCGCCCGCGCCGCGCGCTATTGAACGCTTTCGGCTCCGGCGGACACGCCGCCTGCGCCATACTCGAAGAAGAACCGGAGGTGAGGTCGTGAACGCGGCAGACGCGGCAATTCCCCCGGCCGGCGAACTGGTGCTCGTAGGAGCGGACAGCGACGACGCCCTTCCCGGAGCCATCGCCCGCGTGGCGGCGTTCCTCGCCGCCGCCCCGGGGACGCCGCTCGAAGACGTGGCCTACACCTGCGCCCGCGAAGCGGCCGGCAAGCCGTGCATCCTCGCGGCGGTGGCCGATTCGCCAGCCGGACTGCGCGAACGCCTCTGCACGGCGCAGACGCGCATAGCCGCGGGCGCGGCCAAAGTCCGCGACAAGTCGGGCCTGTACTGGTTCCGCGACAGATTGCTCGGCCCGGAGCGCGACGGCAAGATCGCGTTTCTCTTCCCCGGCGGCGCAAGCTTCTACCCCGGAATGCTCCGCGACGTCGCGATCCTGTTTCCTGTCTGCCGCCACGTGTTCGACAGCCTCGAAGAAGCCGTCGGAGGGCTGGACGGATTCTCCCCGTCCTCCTTCGTGTTTCCGCCCGGGGGAGGGTGGAGCGTGCTGTCCGGGCTGAAGCCGGGCGCGATGTTCGCGCGGCTTCTCGTATCCACGTGCGCGGCGGACATCGCGCTCGTCCGCCTCTTCGCCGATTTCGGAATCGTCCCGCAGGGTCTCGCCGGATTCGCCGGCGGCGACATATCCGCCCTGTTCGCGGCCGGCGTGCCCAGATTCAAGCGCCGCTCGGAGCGCCTCGAGTTCGTGCGCGACGTCTACAAACTCGTTTCCCACGCCATCGACCGCGAAGGGCTGCCGGAATGCACGACACTGCTCGCATCCTTCCCGGACGCGGAGTCGGCGGACGCGGCGGCGGCAGCCGCGGATCCTTCCGAATGCGTGGAATCGTTCATCCACTCGCCGCGCGTGCGAACGTTCTCCGTGCTCTCCGCGGCGGCGGAAAAGACGATCCGCTCGTTCGCCGCGCAAGGCGTGCGCACCGTCCGCCTTCCGGCGGGGTCGCCGTTCAACACGCCCTGGTGCGCGAAGACCGTTTCAAGCTTCCGCAAATTCGCTTCGCGCTGGACCCGCGCCGAACCGTCCGTTCCGGTCTATTCCTGCGCGGACGCCGCGCCGCTTCCGCGCGGACTGCGCGCCCTGCGGCGCAAAGCGATGGAATTCTGGACGAGTCCGGTGCGGTTCGACGCGACGATACGCCAGATGTACGAAGACGGCTTCCGCGTATTCGTGGAACTCGGCCCGCGCGGAAATCTGTGCGGCGCGGCGGATGAAATCCTGCGCGACGCGCCGCACGCCGCCATCGCCGCGAACAGGGTGCACCGTTCCGGGCTCCGGCAGCTGCTCCACGCGCTGGCGCAGCTTGCCGCTTCCGGCGCGCCGGTGGACGCTGCGGCCCTGCACGCGAACAGGCGGCGCAGGATGCTCGATCTCGACTCTCCGCTCACCGCCGGCGTCCGGCGCGATTCGGAGATGCGCCTGTCGCGCGATTTTCCGCGCCTCGCGCTTTTCTCGCTCGATCCGGGATTCGCGCAGACCGCCGCACCCGCGCGGCGCGGCGCGGGCAAGGCGGAGATGCGCGCCGCGGCGGCGGCCGCGCGCGAACGCCGCCTGCGCCAGTTCGAAGCCGGCGCCTCGGATCCCCTGATATCCGGGGCGGACACCGTTTCGCACATCCCCGGCACGTCCATTGAAATAGTCAAAGAACTCACGCTCGCCGCAGCGCCCTTCATCGCGGACTGCGCCTTCGGGACTTCGCAGCTGTCCTATTCCGAACCGTCGCTCCGCGGACTCGCGGCGCTGCCGCTCTCCGCCGGCGCGGAGATGATGGGGTCGCTGGCGAGACGGCTGATGCCATCGCGCTCCGTGGTCCGCATAGACGATCTGTCGGCGCGCAAGGCCGTGGCCTTCCGCGACGGAGCGGTGCGCCTGCATCTCCACGCCGAACGCACAGCTTCGCCGGACCCCGATCTCGCCGCCGTAAGAGTGCAGCTGCGCGACGACACGGCGGACCCCTCGTTCACGTGGCCTTCGATGGAGGCGGTCTTCCTGCTCGCCGCGACGCCGCCGGCGCCGCGCCCCGCGGTGCCGCCGCCGCTTCCGCGTCCGCGTTCAGTCCACTGGACGAACCGCGAAATCTACCCGGACCGCCTGCGCTACAACGGACTGCTGCGCGGCATAGTCCGCGCAGACCTGTGGTCCGAGACGGGCCTGGACTACGAAGTGCGCGCTCCGTCGTCTGCCGGCGCGGTGGCGCATACGCGCTTCCCCGTATGGACGCTGGACCCCGTAGTCTTCGAAACGATAACGTCGGGATTCGCACTCTGGCGGTCGCACCCGCGCTTCGCCGGGTCCTTCGCCGCCGCATTCCGCATAAGACGCATTTCAATCTTCGGCTCCGCATTCCGCGAAGGCGCGCAGCTGCGCTGCTACATGCGCCTGTCCGCCGTCACGCCGCGTTCGCACATCGCCGACATAACGGTGTCGGACGGCAACGGAAACATGGTGATGCAGATAGACGGCCTGGAGGAATTCGTGGAGCGCGTCCCGGAGGAATTCCCCCGGCTCATCCTTTCGCCGGCGTCGACATTCCTCACGCGCCCGGTTCCGCCCGCAGTCATAGGTTTCCCGTCCGCCGCCGCAGGGACGGCCATGGTCGCCGGCGCGCCGTACGAGATATTCGAACAGCACGGCGGGATATGGCTTGAAATGGTCTCCCACGCGGTTCTGTGCCCGGCGGAGCGCAAAGAGTTCGCGCAGCTGCCGGGAACGGTCTCGCGGCGCGCGGAATGGCTTTTCGGACGCATCGCCGCGAAAGACGCGGTGCGCCGCTTCATGGCGGACGGCTATCAGGCGCGCTGGACGTGCGCCGACATCCATATATGGCCGGACGATTCGGGCAAGCCGCACGCCATAGGCGCGTGGACCGACACGCTTCCGGAGGCGCCGGACATAACAATCGCGCACACGTCGCGCCTCGTGGTGGCGGCGGCCGCCGCGAATTCGCGGATCGGAATCGACATCGAAGCGCGCGGAAGGAACCTGACGGACGAGTTCACCCGCGGGGTTTTCACCGACTCCGAACTTGAAATCGCGGCGTCGGCCGCGGCCGCGCCGGACATGACGCTGCGATTCTGGTGCGCCAAGGAGGCGGTTTCCAAAGCGCTCGGAACCGGCATACGCTTCTCGCCGCGTGAAATGAACATCGTCGCCGCCGACCCCGCGACGGGAGTGCTGGCGGTGCGGCTTTCAGGCGGATGGCTCGGCGCGTTCAAGAATTTCGCGGGGCGCGACATCCGCGTTTCGACATCCCTGCTGGAAGACCACGCGCTGGCGTCGTGCTTCCTGCCTTCATCCCTTTTCAACGATTGAACCCGCGCCGCCGGGCCAGACGGCGGCTCATTGCGGGAAAAGCGTTTCGAGAGCGATTTCCGCCGGGGTCGCCGCGCGCTTCGAAGCATTGCATTCGCGGCACGCCGGAACGCAGTTGCCGCGCGTGGAACGCCCGCCGCGCGCCACGGGGATCACATGGTCGAGCGTAAGCGCGGCGGCGCCGACCTTCTTCCCGCAGTAATGGCACACGCCCGCCGCGATCCGGCTTTTCCACCAGGCGCTTTTGCGCAGTTCGCGCGCCTTGGCGCGCTCCCGCGCCACATGCGCAGGGTCGGCCTCGAAAGGAATCCACGGCGCGTCTTGCGGAACGGGGGAGGTCATTTGTATTCTACGGACGCCTTCTCGCGGAGCTCCGCCACGAACGAGTCCATAGCACGGCCGCGCGCCTCGTGGCGCAAAAGGTCGCGAATGCTTTCGTGCGCTTCCGTCAGCGATTTCGATCCGCCCGGCCTCTCGTCTTCCTTCAGGATTATGTGGTAGCCGAACTGCGTTTCGACGATATCCGAAATTTCGTTTTTGGCGATGGAGAAAACGGCCTTGTCGAACGGGCCGACCATCATGCCGCGCGAGAACCAGCCGAGGGATCCGCCGTCCTTGGCGGACGGGCAGTCCGAATGCGCGCGCGCCTCCTCCTTGAAATCCGCGCCTTCGAGGATGCGCTTGCGTATCGCTTCGATCTCCTCGCGCGCTTCGCGCTTCGACGCCTCGGATTCCTTGTCGGCGGGCGTCACGAGAATGTGGCGCGCGAAGACCTGCGGGCCGGACGCGAACTCGCCAGGATGCGCGCGGTAGTACGCTTCGATATCCTCCTCAGACGGCTCCGGCACATGCGCGACCGCCTGGCGCACGAGCGCGTCCACGCGGCAGCCGCGGCGCAGTTCCTCGCGGAAGCTCTTTTCGTCCGTCTTGCGCGCCTCGAGCGCCTTCTTGAACGCCTCTTCGCTTCCAAGCTGCTTCTTTATCTCCGCGATGCGTCCGTCGATCTCGCTTTCCGGGACCTGCACTTCAAGTTCCGCCGCGCGGTCGAGAAGGAGTTTCGCGCCTATGGCCTGCTCCTGCGCGCGCTCGACGAGCTTTTCGAGGTTCGCCGTTATCGTCTCTTTCGACGTTCCGTGCGTCACGTAGAATTTGATGAGACGGTCGAGTTCGAACTGTACAGCCTCGCGGGAGATTGGAGTTCCGTTCACGTATGCGGTTTTCATTCCGGTGCGTTCCTTCAAAATGCCATGTTGCAGAGATCGCGCGCGGTGTTGCGCGCGCCGTGCGCGCCGTCGGAAGGCGTGGACGGTATGGCGTAGACGGCGCGGCCCCAGCGGAATTTCGGATGCCGCGCCCCTTTTGCATATTTGAATCCGAGTTTTTCGAGATTCGCTATTTCGCGCTCGCCGATCGAGCGCCCCGATTCTTCGAGCGCCTTCTTCGTCTCTTCGCGCAGGCGGGAAAGCCCGCCGGAAGACTGGTTCGCCGCGAGAACGGCCTCGAGCAGTTCCGCGCGCCTGTCGCGCCGCGCGGCGGCGGCGTCCTTGAGCGCGCCGGCAAGCGCTTCCACGACATGCTCGTAGATTTCGCCTGCGAAGACTTCAGTCGCGGAGCCGGGAACGGGCGCGCGCAGAAGAACGCTCGACGGCAGGCGGCGCGCCTGGGCGAGTTCCCTTTCGAGCATCTCCGCGCGGAAAAGCGCGGCATTGCGGTCCGCCGCCTTTCCGGCGGCCTCTTCCGCCGCGAGCGCGCGCGCTTCGAGAGACGCGGCTCTCGCTTCCGCGGACGCAAGCCGCGCGCGGAGTCCGGCAGACTCCTTTTCAGCCGCTTCCTTCGCCGCGAGCGCGGCGGCGCACGCCGTGCGCGCCTCTTCCGCAGCCCGCAGCGCTTCCGCCGCCCGCTCTTCGGCATTGGCCGCGAGCGCGCTCTGCCGGTCGAGTTCGGCGGCGGTTTCTTCAAGGATGTCCGCAGTGCGTTCGCGCGCCGCAGACGCTTCCGCTATTTTGTCGAAAGAGTTTTTCGGGCGCACCTTCTCGCGCCCCGGAACGACGCCGCGCCGTCCTCCGAGCATTGCGGAGAAAACATCGCCGGGACTTGCCCCGCCGGGAAAAACGTCCGCCTGCGCGGCGGGAACCGCGCGCGGCGCGGCCTTCGCGCGCCCGGAGGGCTTCACCCCGTCGAGCGCGGACCAGTCGGTCAGCGTTTTTCCCTTCTGCATGTCCTTGCCGTTCCCATATAGCGGAAAGACGCGGAAACAATCCGCGTCTTTCCGCATTTTGCATCATCTGCAGACGCAGATTACTTCACGCATTCCTTCGCGGCTTTGCAAAGGGTAAGCTTGGCAACCGTCTTCGCGGGAATCTTGATGGCTTCCTTGGTGAAAGGATTGATGCCCTTGCGAGCGGCCTTTTTCACCTTGGTGATCTTGCCGATTCCGGGGATCATGAGACCGCCTGGAAGCTTCGCGCCGGCGTAGATGATCTCGATCAGGCGGGCATAGGCGTCAGCGGCCTGGGCCTTCGTGATCTTGGCGGTTTCAGCGATGTCAGCGAGAATCTCGCTCTTGTTGGTAGGAACCTTCTTGGCCATTTGATTACCTCTTTTTCGGTTTGTGCGAAGCGTCTGCCCCGCGAAACGCCTGTATGATAGCGGTTTTCCGCGCCGAATGCAAAGGAAAACAGCATTTTTCCGCATTTTTTTCGTTCTATCCCGTCAAAACGCCTTTCTGAAGGGGTTTTGACGCGTCCGCACACGCATTTCCGCGGTCGCGCGGCGCGCAGAAGAACGGCACACCGCGCGGCGCGCAGGGACGGCGCGCCTGCAAAACCCGGGCACATTGGCAACATTCGGCAGGCGCGGCGGGCGGACAACAAGCGTACGACAACAAGAGCCCCGCCGACCCAAACACCCTGACACCCAACACTTTCTCCGGGCCGGTCACTCTGAACCGAGGCCGACCCTTATTCGAAAAAACTTATGCCTTCGCCGAGAGCGGGCGAAACAAGTGTTGCCGTGCCGGAGGAAACCGATGCTCTTGCAACACCCGGAGTCCAATCGACGCCGTTTGAACTGCTATCGAGATATGCCGTCACCGCCACGCCCGAAAGACCCTCGGGGACGTTCAGGTTCTTCAGCGCGATGCCGACTTTTCCGGCGGACGGCTGATTGGCCGCCGCCTCGCACAGGACAACGCTCTGCGCGTCCTTCGGATTCAACCCCAGACAGTAGCTCTGCCACACCGGAACGCCGTTCGCACCATTTTCCGCCAGCGCATCGGCGACGTCCTCGATGCTGTCGCTCTCCGTCGCAATGCCTTTG
>CACYEO010000170.1 GCA_902773475.1 uncultured bacterium
ACGGGTTCGCCCTGCCCGGACGCAGATGGCGCACCGTGGAACGCGACGGCGTGACGTGGATCGACGACGCCTACAATGCGAATCCCGATTCAATGAAAGCCGCGCTCGGCAATTTCGCGCGCATCCCCTGCCGGGGGAGGAGAATCGCCGTCCTCGGCGACATGTTCGAACTCGGACCGCGCTCCGCCGCACTTCATGCCGAAACGGGAAATTTCGCGGCAACGCTCGGCCTTGACATCGTAGTGGCGACAGGCGAAAAAATGTCCACGGCCTTCGCGCCCGCGTATCACATCGCCGCGCCGGAATCCATGATAATCTCCGTCCCCGGCGTTTCATCCGCCGCAGCGCTCATGCCGGGAATATTGAAACCCGGCGACTGCGTCCTGCTGAAGGGATCGCGCGGAATGGCGATGGAACAGATATACGAAGCCTGATCCGGCGGCCCGGCTGATCAGCGCGCGAGACGCGCGCGCAGCGCGTCTCGCGCGGCGTTCACGGCGCGGCACACGGCGCGCGATGTTATTGTCGCGGCGGTTATCGGCACGATGGTGCCGCCGTCCTTCGTCACGGCGAGACCCGCGCCAGAAACATCTTTGCCTGCAAACTGCCCGCTGAATTCCGGCTCGACGAGTTTCGCGCCAAGTCCGGGCGTTTCGTTCGCTTCAAGCTTCTTGTAGGCGACAACTTTGAAATCGGGCGTGAAACCGACCATCAACTTCACTATGCCGCCGTACCCCGAACCGTCCGAACCTTCAAGGGCGTATCCGGCGACCGATCCGTCCGCCGCGTATCCCACGCTCAAGCCGTCCCTGTTCTCTATTTTCGCTACCGACTGCGGAAGCACCGCGCGGACGGCCTTTTCCGCGGCGTTCTTTTTCGCCTCTTCCATCGGCTTTTGCGAAACCTCGTTCACCAATGCCAGAACGCCGGCGCAGACGGCGGCTATCAGCGAAAGCGATACGACGAGCGAAAGGATTTTCTTCATTGCGGCAACCTCATTTGGACTTTGCGGCGGCGGCTTTCGCCTTTTCAAGCTTGCGGGCTTCGCGCCATCCGAAAGGACGCGGACGCGTAAAGCGGTCGATGAGCGGCACGAACGCGTTCATCACAAGTATCGCAAAAGACACGCCTTCGGGATATGCGCCGTAAAGCCTTATGATCATCGTTATCGCGCCGCATCCGGCGCCGAACACGAGCTTGCCGCGATCCGAAAACGGACCGGTCACCATGTCCGTCGCCATGTAGAACGCGCCGATTATCGCCCCGCCGGTCAGCAGATGCACAAGCGCGTACGCCGAACGGGCGGAAAGGGAATCGCAGAACGAAACGGGGGAGGGGAATGCGAAAAACGCGAAAAGCGCCATCGTGCCGAGGAACGTCGCGGGGACGTGCCAGCTTATTACCTTGCGCACAAGCAGATAGACGCCGCCGACCAGAAGCGCCAACGCGGAAATTTCACCTATGGAACCGTTGATGTTGCCTGCAAAGAGCGTATTCAGGAAATCCCAGTTCCAGACGGAAAGTTCCGCCGCGTAGCCGGACTTCAGCACGCCAAGCGGAGTGGCCGTCGTGGCAAAGTCCACGGTCAGCGGCTGTTCGGCGAATTTCTCCGCAAGCGAACGTACTGCATCCGCCGCGGTGCCCTGCTTTGTGGCCTGGGACATCAAAGGCGCCGTGAACGAAGACAACCATCCGCTGCGCGACCACGTCGTCATCGCCCCGGTGAATGAAATCAGCATGAAAGCGCGTCCGGCGGCGGCCGGATTGAACAGATTGTAGCCGAGCCCGCCAAACACCTGCTTCGCGATGCATATCGCAAACAGCGAACCTGCGATGCACATCCACAGCGGAACGTCCGGGGGGAGGGTGGCGGCAAGCAGAAGCCCGGTCACCACGCATGACAGGTCGCCGACGGTCTGCTCGCGCTTCATCGCGCGCCTGCAGAGCATTTCGGCAAGGATGCATGTTGACACGCACGTCGCCGTGACAAGCGCGGCATGAAGCCCGGCCGCCGGGTCGGCGCGCCAGATGAAAGCGATGCCGCAGACTATGGCCGGAAGAACCGCCGTTATCACGTCAAGCATGATGTCGCGCACGGAAGACGGCGCGCGCGCGTGCGGCGAGGAAGAAAGAATGTACGATTCGGAAGGGCCTTTCGGTTTCATTGTCGCATCTCCGTTTTCAAGCTTTCGCGGCGGCTTTGGCCTTTGCCGCCTCTATGGCGCGCGCGGCCCGGATCGACGCCTTTGCACGCCGGCAGTGCTGCGTGATGTCGCGCCGCGCGGGACAGCTGAACGAACACGATCCGCACTCTATGCAGTCCATGACCCACAGAGCCTCCGCGCCGCCGATGTCGCCGGACTCCACGCAACGCGAAATTTCCGCAGGCGAAAGATTCATCGGACAGGCGCGCATGCAGCGTCCGCACCCGATGCACGGGCTTGAAGAATATTCGAAAACAGACGCCTCGGTAAGGAAAAGCAGGCCGCTCGTCGTCTTGGTCGTGGGAATGTCGAGATTGGGCACGTTGAACCCCATCATAGGCCCGCCGGAAATCACTTTCGCGACCTTTCCCGTCTCGCCGCCCGCAAAGGCGCAAAGTTCGGAATAGCGCGTGCCCACTGGCGCGCGGACGTTGCACGGCGACGACACGCCGTCGCCAGTGACCGCGGTGATGCGCGACACGAGCGGCTCGCCGGCCTCCACGGCGTCCGCAAGCGCGGCGGCGGTGGATACGTTCTCGACCACGCATCCCGTGGAAATCGGAAGCGCCCCCTCCGGCACGATACGCCCCGTCACTGCGCGGATCTGGTGTTTCTCGGACCCTTGCGGATAAAGACACGGAAGAACCGTGATCTCGACATCGCCGTCGATTCCCGCGAAAGCCTTCTCGAGTGCGGCAATGGCGTCGGGTTTGTTCTCCTCGACCGCTATGCGCACCGCCGGGCCGCCGAGCGCCCGGCGGAGGATTTCAGCCCCGACGCGGACGCGCTCCGGGCATTCGAGCATCAGCCTGTGGTCGGCGGTCAGATAAGGTTCGCACTCCGCGCCGTTCAAAATCAGAAAATCGCATTTTGAACCTTTTGGCGGAGAAATTTTCACGGCTGTAGGGAATCCCGCGCCGCCCATGCCGCATATTCCGCATTCCTCGGCGCGCTGCACTATGTCCGCGGGAGAAGCCTTGCGCCAGTCGATGCGCGGAAGCCGCACTCCGCCTTTCGCCGAAGGGTCTGTTTCGATGAAGACCGCAGGCGCCATCGCGCCCGTTGCGGTGGGGACGGTCTCTACGGATTTCACGACGCCTGCGGCGGGGGAGTGGACGGCGCACGAAATGAAACCGTTCTTTTCGCCGATTTTCATTCCGCGCTCCACGCGGTCGCCGGGCTTTACAAGGCATTTGGCGGGCGCGCCGAGGTGCTGCGACATTGAAACGGCCAAAAGCCCCGGAAGCGGCAGATCGCGCACCGGCGCGGCACAGGAAAGTTCCTTGTGGTAGGCGGGATGCACGCCGCCCTTGAATCTGAAACGCGCTTTTGCTGTTTTCATGTTTGCCCGGAGTTTGTTTTTACGGTTCTTCCGCAGAATTGGACATGCGAATTATACCAAAAAATCGCCGCCCGCAGACGAAAGCGAACTCAACCGTGCGCGATTTCGCCCGCGCGCGCAGAAGAAAGGGTTTGAGCGTTTGAGCCTATACGGCCGTCACGTCTTCAAGACCCGTGCCGGGCGCAAATCGACGGCGTCTTTTTTCACGCATGCTCTCGATTGCGCAAAAAACCGCGGGGATTGTCGCGCCGGCCATCGCCAGCGCCATGTCCTTCTGGGCGTCCCACATGTCGCCCTGCTGGCCGTTGTAAAAATCTGCGTCTGCCTGCGACATGAAAA
>CACYEO010000171.1 GCA_902773475.1 uncultured bacterium
ACGAGTTTCGCAGAATGGTCGAACGCAATCGAATGCAACCGAACGCCATCGACAGCGACCTGCGGCCAAAAACAAACCCATGAAAAAGCAAGTCAAATACGTATTCATCACCGGCGGGGTGGTGAGTTCCCTCGGCAAGGGCGTCACGAGCGCGTCGCTTGCGCTTCTGCTGAAAAGCCGGGGATACAAGGTGTTCATGCAGAAACTCGACCCGTATCTCAACATTGATCCCGGCACGATGTCGCCGTATCAGCACGGTGAGGTATTCGTCACCGACGACGGCGCGGAGACCGATCTCGACCTCGGGCACTACGAGCGCTTCGCGGGCGTCACGTGCACGAAAGCGTCCAATTTCACGTCGGGGCGCATCTATTCCGCTGTACTTGCACGCGAACGCGCCGGCGGCTATCTCGGCGGCACGGTGCAGGTCGTTCCGCACATAACGGACGAAATAAAGGCGGCGATCCGTTCGGCAGGCGAAGGCGGCGGCCGCTCTGCGGCCGCCGTGCCGGACATCGTCCTCTGCGAAATAGGCGGCGTTTCGGGGGATATCGAATCTCTGCCCTTCCTTGAAGCCGCCCGCCAGTTCCGGTTCGAGACAGGCGCGGAGAATACGTGCTTCGTGCATTTGACGCTCGTTCCGTATCTGAAGGCTGCGGGGGAACTCAAGACAAAACCTTCGCAGCATTCAGTCGGCATGCTGAGAAACATCGGCATAATCCCCGACATCCTGGTCTGCCGCACGGAAATGGCGATTCCTGCAGAGCATCTGCGGAAACTCGCGATGTTCTGCAACGTGAAACGGGAATGCGTCATCGAAGAAAAAGACGTGACAGATTCGGTATACGCCGTGCCAAGGGAACTGAAAGACCAGCATCTAGACGAGCAAGTGCTTAGACAGCTGCGCCTTCCGCTGCGCCCCATCAGGCACACGGTATGGGACTCGCTCGTCAAAAAAGCCACGCGGCCGAAAAAGACATGCCGCATTGCCCTTGTAGGCAAATATATTTCCATTCGCGACGCATACAAATCCATCCACGAAGCGCTCCAGCACGCCGGCATGGCGAACGGCTGCAAGGTGGAGGTGGTGCCGATCGAGGCGGAAGAACTCGTCTCGAAAGGGTTTGGGAGTTTGAGTTCAGAGTGTTTGAGCCGCAAACGCGAAAAACACAAAACCAAAACACCCAAAAACCCAAACACCCAAAAACTTGAATCCATTGACGGCATTCTGGTTCCAGGCGGGTTCGGAGCGCGCGGCGTCGAAGGCAAAATCGCCGCTATCGAATACGCACGTGAACATGAAATCCCGTTCCTCGGCATCTGCCTCGGCATGCAATGCACGGTGATCGAATACGCCCGCGACGTCCTTGGCTGGAAGGACGCCAACTCTACCGAGTTCGACGAGAACACGGCGCACCCCGTGATCGACCTCATGCCGGAACAGCGCGGAGTCACGCAGAAAGGCGGAACGATGCGCCTTGGCGCATACCCGTGCGTGCTGAAAAAAGGATCGCTCGCCGCAAAACTGTATGGAAAGCTGGCTATCTCCGAACGCCACCGCCACCGGTATGAACTGGCTTTCGACAGCGAGGGCAGAGCCGCGCTTGCCGCGTCCGGCCTGGACGTCTCCGGCACGTCCCCGGACGGCAGACTCGTCGAAATCGTGGAGCTTCCGCAGACGGAGCACCCTTACTTCATCGCCAGCCAGTTCCACCCGGAGTTCAAATCGCGCCCGACGGCCCCGCATCCGCTTTTTCTCGGCCTTGTCCGCGCGGCGTTGAAAGGGAAAAGATAATGAAGCGCACCGACATAAAGAAGATTCTTGTAATCGGTTCCGGACCGATCGTCATCGGCCAGGGCTGCGAGTTCGACTATTCAGGCGTCCAGGCGGTGAAAGCGCTCAAATCGCTCGGCTACGAAATCGTACTTGTCAATTCCAATCCCGCGACCGTCATGACCGATCCGGACCGCGCCGACAGAACATACATCGAGCCGCTCGTTGCGGACAGTCTGCACGAAATCATCCGCCGCGAACGGCCCGACGCGATTCTTCCGACGCTCGGCGGCCAGACCGCGCTCAACCTTGCAATGGAGCTTGACAAGGAAGGCATCCTGCGCCGCTACCACGTAGAGCTGATCGGCGCGCAGGCGGACGCGATCGCCCGTGCGGAGGACCGCAGGCTTTTCAAGACTGCGATGAAAGAACTCGGCCTCGACATGCCGAAATCAGGCAGCGCGCACACATTTGAAGAAGCATGCGCTGTGGCGGAGGCGATCGGCACATGGCCGCTCGTAATCCGCCCCGGATTCACTCTCGGCGGCACAGGCGGCGGCATTGCGCACAACCAGGACGAATTCGCCCGCATAGTGGGAAGCGGCCTTGAAGCATCTCTCAACCATGAAGTCCTCATCGAGGAATCTCTCATCGGCTGGAAGGAATTCGAGATGGAGGTGATGCGCGACAAAGCGGGAAACGCCGTTGTCGTATGCTCCATCGAAAACATGGATCCGATGGGCGTCCATACCGGAGACTCCATCACCGTCGCCCCGATACAGACGCTGACCGACCGCGAATACCAGGCGATGCGCGACGATTCGATCGCCGTTCTCCGCAAGATAGGCATCGCCACTGGCGGATCGAACGTGCAATGGGCGGTAGATCCGAAGACCGGACGCCGCGTGGTCATAGAAATGAATCCGCGCGTCTCCCGCTCGTCTGCGCTCGCCTCGAAAGCGACCGGGTTCCCGATTGCGAAAATCGCAGCGCTCCTCGCCGTCGGATTCACCCTTGACGAGCTGAAAAACGACATCACCGGCGCGACACCGGCGTGCTTCGAGCCGTCGCTCGACTACGTGGCCGTGAAAATCCCGCGTTTCGCGTTCGAAAAGTTCCCCGGCGCCTCCACCGCGCTTGGCAC
>CACYEO010000172.1 GCA_902773475.1 uncultured bacterium
CTCGTTCGTGGAATAGCCGGTGTATGCGGCCTGCGCGTCAATCCATGCGGCATACGCTTCGTTCGTGGCCGCTACAGCCTGCGCAAGATTGTTGGTTGCCGTGGAGTATGCAAGGTTCGCATCTGCCAGTTCCTTCTGCCTGAGGGTGTTTGTCTCCGACGCTTCCGCGAAGACGCCGCGCAGATTTTCGACATTCTCCATAGAGTCCGTCACAAAACTGCAATCCATCGACCAGCCGCCCGTTGCGAGTTCATTCGTCTCCGCGGCGTAATACGGGAACGTCATCGAATTGACGCGTGCGGAGACGCATGAAATCTTTGATGTGACAACCTCGGCGGAATTGGTGTTCAAGAGTATCAGCCCGATATCCTTGCCGGACTGCCACTTGCCGGAAACGGCCACGCTCACGCCGGAATTGACGGCATTCGCCGCCCACCGCAAGACATTCGTGGACGATGTACCGTCGGGATATTTGGCGACGATTTTTTCATTGCATGCAATGCCAAGGTTGTTCGTGCGCGCCAGCGGAACCCAGACGCTTTCAGTTCCGGGCATCGCCTCGAGCCGGTCGTTCGCATTCGTCCCGACGACAAACTTGCTGTCCGAAGCCGGCGGCTTGTAGAGATGCTTTGGCAATTCCGTCTCATACTCGGTCTTCCATTCATGTATTTTTGCAAAATAATTGTTCATCTTGGCCGGGGCAAGGATGGATTTGGCCATAACGGTACTGTCCGGATATTCAGCGTAGAAACCGAGAAGGTGGCACTGCCCCTTCGCCCCGCCGAGGTGGGTTTCAAAGAATCTGCGCGCCTCGGCGCACGCCGCAGGGCCGGTACCCGCGTCGTTCCCCCTGAAGTAGCCGAGAACGCACTGCATGTGACCCATCTGTATCGAAGCGGAATTCGACAACTCGTTGAGTTCGGCCGCAAACGTGCTGCAGATTGAACAGTTGTCACACCCCCAGTAGATCACAAGCGGCTGTCCGCTTCTCTTGGAAAGATCGACGCATTTCTGAAATGCGTCGGCGCCGGGGCCCGAGGACGAACTCGCATAGCCGTAGAAAAACCCGATCGGATCGTCCTGGTCGTTCTTGGTCCAGGGATCTCCTGAAGTACGGATATTATATTTCAGAAACTCCGCGCCGGACGCGAAAAGCGACACGGCCGACAGGGCAACTGCGGCCAAAAATCTTGTTTTACCATATCCCCTCATGGTTTTCCACCCTTTCTGTAGAATGCACGAAACTCCAGCGCAAGCCTGTCAGAAGAAATCGATTCCGTTAGGATAGACTACTCTGTATGCAGCGTTGGTGACAAGACTGTCCACAAATGCGCCGTATGCCTGCACATCCATCTGCTTTTGCAGATCCTTCAGAAGTTCTTCCCGCTTTTCTACGATCAAGAGCGGCTCCTTGCGTATGCCTATGCGGGAAAGCGTGCGTTTTTCCGGTTCGACAAGTCCTATCCCCGGCCCGCCTTTTTTCTCGGGCGAAACAGAAACAACCTTGCAGAAATACGCGAAATCGTCATCCTCGACAATGCCAGTCGTGGCTCCTTCCTTGAGACCGAAAGCCTCGGCGGACACCGCTTTAATCTCATCGTTCCCGCGCTCGTATTCGCCCATCAAGCCATCTTCGCGATCTTCATCCTTCAGCTCGGAAAAGCGTTCTCTCGCCTGCTCGAACGTCATTTCGCCCATGTCCACGATTTTCTTGACGTTCTTGAGTTTCGCCACGCGCTGCGCATTCGTAGCGGAAGTCTTCGCATTCTCTTCAAGGACGCTTTTATGGACGGCATCGGCAAACTCGTCGCCGACTATCGCCCGCGCGAAGAAGTTTGTCGAGGCCAGCGCGCGCGCTGTAATGTATTCCATGCTCTGGTCGTACATCATATATCTTGCGGCACGGCCATATCTCTTCAGCAGGCGCTCGGGAGTTGTCCTCTGACGCTTCGCCGATGCGGCGAGCGTCTTTTCAATGAAATTCTCTATCTCGTTGGTAGTGACGATACCCTTGGCTATCGCCGCATCCGCCACAAGACGCTGACGGGTGAAATTGCGCGGATAATCAAGCGCGAAATCATCAGAATATTTCGACACCTCGCGCGGGGTCAGGCTTTTGTTGCGCTTCAGAACCATCTGCTTGAGCGTCACCATCATGTCGAAATCCGCCTTCGTCAGCGGATGACCGTTTACGGCGACGATGACGTCATTCGTCTGCATCTTCGCTATTTTTACACGGTTGGTCGAACTCTGCAGCGTCCAGTCGCGGGCGTTGAGTTCGAACACGGGAAGTTTTGCCGCAGGCGCATTCGTCTGTTCAACGGATTGTGCTTTCTTTTCGCCGGAGCAGCCCGCAACAACAGCCGCCGCGCATACGAAAACCAGGCGCGCAAATTTCAAAATATTTCCATTGTCCTTCATTGCGGAACACTCCCTTAGACGGATTTACACTTTCTTTACATATCAAGGGGGGCGCCCGGCGCAAGGCCAGACACCCCCTTTGATCAGGATCGTTCGATCTGGATCAAACGATTATTCCCAGTCGGCGAGGCCGTAGTACTTGGCGAACTGCGGTGTGACCACAGGGAGCTTGCCAACCTGCTTGAGAGCATTGTACTGGTAGATTTCAATGCCGTCGATGAACGTGGCCTTGGGATCGAGCGAGAGCGTGGCGGCCTTGAGGGAGCCGACGAGCCATTCGAGCCAGAGCAGGCCGTTCGCGGCTTCATAGGAAGCCGTTTCGGGATCGAAATCTTCGTTCTCAAGAGCGAGAAGCGCGATTTCGCCGTTCGTGAGCTCACCATACTTCTCGTACGCGCCCTTGTTGCCGAAGAACTTGGTCGTCACGCGGGTGATCGACCAGGTGCCGGCCGCAACGTCGGTCGTTTCCTGCTCGAAGAAGCCGTCCTGCCAGAGGTCGAACTGCCACTTGTCGCCTTCGAAGTCGAGCTCGTCGCCGAGCGCCGGAACGAGACGGCTGCTGTAGAACTGAGCGTCCCAAGCATCGCGTCCGCCGAGCCACTGGTCGAAGAAGCGATAGTCTTTATTCGCCGGATCGGCGTCAACACCATTGTCCGTGCAGATGAAGATACCGCCCTTGAGAGCAGCACCAGTGATCTGGCTGAGAACGGCGCGATAGAGCGTGACAGTCGTGTCAGGCGTAAGACCGCAGCAGAGATCGCCTTCCTTCACCGTGGACGGTGTGGGGACGAGGTACTTGCCGAAGCCGGCGCCGTTCATCCACGTATCGTGGTAGAAGGACACGCCGCCAGCCGCTTGTGCGCGCTGGAGATCAGTAGGAAGGGTATTGTTCCACTTGGTCTCGAACGCATCGTACGGACCGAAGAACAGACCCTGATTGCCGGTCTTGTACCAGTTCGGACCGTTGTAGCGGCCGAAGAGGTAGACGGACGTCCAAACGTAGTCGGACACCGCGACCATTCCGGGAACGACCTGATCGCCGGCAGCACCATCGGGAAGCGGCGGCTCGGCTCCGCGGGAGACAGGCACGTCAACGATGTTGCCGTTGTCATCCATTTCAGCCATGGTGAAATCAAGCTGGGGACGGACAGGAGCGATCGCATCGCCGCCGACATAGAGGTATCCCTCGGCAAGACCTGTGCTAGCCATGTGGTTCTTCTTGAAGTTCGTATCGATGAACTTCGCATCAATCACGGCGGGAAGAATCTTGGGCTGTTTGAACGCGGCTTCGGCGCTGGAGTTCATCACGACGAGGAACGCGCGGTTGGCGCCGTAGTCGAATCCCGTTGCCGTCTGGTTGTCGCCGAGCACCCGGCTGGTCGCACCATCGACGTCCTGAACGAGGTAGCCCTTCAGCGAGGCACCCTTCACGAATTTCTGGTAGACCTTGCCGGACCATTTCGTACCATCGAGCAGCTTCGTCGAGAGGCTGATGTGCTTCAAGTACATGTGCTTGACAGACGCCTTGAAGTCATAGACTTCAGGAACGGCGAACACGCTGCCTGCGAGGGCGGCGGCCGCTGTAGCTATCATCAATTTCTTCATTTTTATTCCTTGTTTTACTTCTTCAGGCTTGGACACCCGTCCGTACCTTGGGAAGCGGTTAACCTTGCCTTCTGCGATCGGAGCCAACGTTCGTTGTGCCCGGTTTGACCTAGGCCCGGACACCCTGTCCGAAAACCC
>CACYEO010000173.1 GCA_902773475.1 uncultured bacterium
GCGCAACATGGAATACTGCTTCCCGGGGATGGGATACGCGTCCATAAAGGACCAGTTCATGCTTGGAGACAACCTGCTCGTGGCGCCCCAGCTCAAGGGCGGCGCGAAGGAGCGCGAGGTCGCGATTCCCCCTGGGCGTTGGATTTCAGATGACGGAAAGACCGTCCAGGGCCCTGCCAGGGTGAAGGTGGAAACCCCGCTTTCCCGCCTCCCCTACTTTGTGAAAGATTGACGGCGCCGGCCTGCGGTTGCGTCAAAAGGTGTTTTAGGATAAACTTCCCCCCATGCAGAAAAGAATCAAATACCTTTTCACCTCCGAATCGGTGTCCGAGGGGCATCCCGACAAGGTCGCGGATCAGATTTCCGATGCGGTGCTGGACGCGTGCCTCGCCGGCGATCCGGACGCGCATGTCGCGTGCGAAACGGCCGTCGCGAAGGATATCGTGTTCAACATGGGGGAAATATCCTGCAAGGGCTTCGACAAGATCGATTTCGAGAAGATAGCCCGCGAAGTCGTGAAATCCATCGGCTACGACAGGCCGGACGAGGGATTCTGCTTCAATACGCTCAAATACATGTCGGCCATACACGGCCAGAGCGCGGATATAGCGCGCGGCGTGAACAAGAAGAAACGCGAAGCGCAGGGCGCCGGCGACCAGGGCATCATGTTCGGCTACGCCACGCGCGAGACTTCGGCTTTCATGCCTGCGACTTTGATGTATTCCCACGAGCTGCTGCGCACTTTCGCCAAACTCCGCAAGACGCGCCGGATTCCCTGGCTTCGCCCCGACGCAAAGGCGCAGATCACGATCGGCTACGACGAAAACGACTATCCCGTCGAAATACAGACTGTTGTTCTTTCCCACCAGACGACGGCCGACGTCTCCATAAAGACCGTGCGCGCCGATCTCGAAGAGTGCGCGCGCATCATTCTCAAGAACACGCGCCTTGTGACTCCGCGCACGAAATTCCTCGTCAATCCCACGGGGCGGTTCGTCACGGGCGGTCCCGCCGGGGACTCGGGCCTGACAGGGCGCAAGATAATCGTGGACACCTACGGCGGCGTGGCGGCGCACGGCGGCGGCGCGTTCAGCGGCAAGGATCCGTCGAAAGTCGACCGCAGCGCCAGCTACTACGCGCGCTATGTGGCCAAGAATATCGTAATGTCCGGCCTTGCGCGCCGCTGCCAGATACAGGTTTCTTACGCGATAGGCGTGGACAAGCCGGTTTCGATTTCGGTGAACACGTTCGGAACCGCCGACATGGTGACGGACGAGGAAATCGCGAATTTCCTCATGACGGACGATCTGTTCGATTTCCGCCCGGGCGTGCTTGTGGAAGATCTCGGCCTGCGCACCCCGAAGGGCTGGTGCTACCGCGATACGGTGAACTATGGACATTTCGGGCGCGAAAATTTCCCGTGGGAAACGGCGGACAGGGCGATGGAACTGCGCCGCCGCCTGCGCTGAACGGTGTTTGGTGTTTTTACAAAGACGGCTCTAACCGGGGCGATTGCTATGGAAGAACGTATAAAGGCGAAACTCGAGGAACTCCGCGGAATGCTTCAGGCGGACGGCGGAGATCTGGAACTTGTGTCGATCGACGGCAAAAATGTGGTTCTCAAACTAACCGGGCATTGCGGAAGCTGCCCGTACGCCATGATGACACTGAAGCAGGGGATCGAATCCGCGTTGCAGGAAATCGACCCTGGAATAACCGTCGAAAGGGCGGAGTGACGCGATGAAAACCGTGAACGTCTCGCTTGTCGGCGTCGGCGGACAGGGAATCATCCTCACCGCGGATTTGCTGGCGCGCGCCGCGGCGATCGCCGGTTTCGACGTGAAGAAGTCCGAAATCCACGGCATGGCCCAGCGCGGCGGGAGTGTGATTTCCCAGGTCCGCTTCGGCGCGTCCGTGCCTTCGCCGATCATTCCGGAAGGCGGTTCTGACGTCCTTGTGGCGTTCGACAAGCTTGAAGCGCTCCGCTGGGCGCATCTTCTCGCCCCCGGCGGGCAGGTCCTGCTGAACGACATCTATCTTACGCCCGTCACCGTGACGAGCGGCCAGCAGCCGGATGTTGCCGGCCTTGAAGAACGCATTGCGGCGGCTTTCCCCGGCGCGATGAAAATAGACGCTCCCGCGCTCGCCGCGAAGGCCGGCAATCCGCGCACGATGAACATGGTGCTTGCGGGCGCGCTTTCTTCTTTGGCCGCGTTCCCGGTCAAGGCCTGGAAAAAGGCGATGGAGGAACGCCTCCCGCCGAAACTTCTCGAAGTGAATGAAAAGGCCTTCGCCCTTGGCGCGGAGGCTGCGGCCGGATCTTCGCCGGGAAAGTGAGGAGAGGAAATGGCTTTCTGGAACGAAAAGGCGGAAACGCTCTCGCGCGACGAATATGCCGCAATCCAGCTTGACGGACTTCGCAAAAGTCTCCGCCGCGTCCTTTCCGTCCCTGAAAACCGCCCGCGCTACGCCGCGGCAGGAATCTCTTCCGCCGACGATGTGAAATCGCTCGACGATCTCTACCGCCTTCCCTTCCTTTCGAAGGAGGATTTCCGCCTTTCCTATCCGCTTGGAATGTGCACGGTGCCGCGCTCCGAACTGCGCGAGATCCACATGTCCAGCGGCTCCACGGGAACGCCTGTCGTGATGGGATATACCAAGAACGACTTGAACCAGTGGGCGGAGACGATGGCGCGCTGCCTGACGATGGCCGGTCTCGGCCAGGGCGACGTGTTCCAGATAATCCCGACTTTCGGGCTTTTCAACGGCGGATTCGGCTGCTACCACGGCTGCCGCAAGGCCGGGCTATTTGCAGTGCCGGCGTCGAGCGGCAACACCGAACGCCAGATACGCCTGATGCGCGATTTCCACGTCACAGGATTCTGCTCCGTTGTGTCGTACGTGCCGCGCATAATAGAACTGCTTGACGCCGAACTCGCCTCCGGCGGCGGCGATGGCGACATAAAATCGCTCAAGGTCGGCATATTCGGCTCCGAGACGTTCTCGGACAAGATGCGCAAGCGCATCGAAGAGCGCCTCCATATCGAGTGCTTCGACATTTACGGGATGACGGAGACCGGCGGCATCGGAACTACCGGGCAGGATTGCAAGGCGCATTGCGGCATCCATGTGTGGGAGGACCAGTACATCACCGAAATCGTCGATCCTGTGACGGGAGAGCCCGTGCCTGACGGTGAATACGGTGAAGTGGTGTTTACGTCCCTCACCCGCGAGGCTGTGCCGATTATCCGCTATCGCACGCATGACATTTCGCGCATCGTGTCGCGCTCCCGCTGCGCCTGCGGCCGCACGTCGCTCAGGCTCGACCGCATAACAGGCCGCACGGACGACATGCTCATCGTCAAGGGCGTGAATTTCTATCCGCGCCAGGTGGAACAGGCGCTGATGGAGATTCCCGGAGTAAAAGACGAATTCCAGATAATTCTGGAAGACCGGCACGGAATGCTCGATGTGACGATAAACGTCGAAGCCGAGCCTGGCGTGACCGGGCATACGGTAGTTAAACATTTGAAAGAGCGTCTCGGGTTCACGCCGAAAGGCGATGTGTTCCCGGTCGGATCCCTCCCCCGCACGGAAGGCAAGGCGAAGAGGGTGATCCGGCGCACTTTGGATTGATTGATTTCAAGGGCGGTTAGCTCAGCTGGTTAGAGCGAGTGCTTTACACGCATTAGGTCGGGGGTCCGAATCCCTCACCGCCCACCATTCCCTCCCCCCACCCGTCTTCTCCGCCCCTTTGTCACTTAAAAGTGTTCAGAAAATTCCGGATTTAAGGTCAGACCTTAATTCCATAATTTTCTGAACACTTTTTATGCGGATTTACACCTTAATTCCATAATTTTTTGCTTTTGTCGGCTGTCTGCGAATACCGGAAGTGTACTACGAGGCCCGGTGTTATATTACGCAGTAATACAGGGCAATCACTTTTCGCAATAGCACTTATGGCCAAAATGTTCCCTTGTCGGGGAACATTTTGGCGGTTTCCTTTATGCCGAGCGGTTATAAATATGA
>CACYEO010000174.1 GCA_902773475.1 uncultured bacterium
ACTCAAAGCGGATTCCCCCACGGAACGCATATATGACATCGAACGACGATTACGTACTCCAGCTTCTCCGCGAACACGGCATTGTCGGAGCGGAAGCGGCCGCGGCGGCGGAGGCCGCCGAAAGGCCTCTCGACAAGACCGCCCTCGACTTGCTCGTGGAAGACGGAACGGTCAAAGAGGACGACGTTCTCGGCACGATAGCCGACCAGTTCGGCCTGAGATACGTGAACATCGACCTCGACGCGGTCGATCCGAAGATCGCCGCGGAAATCGATTCCGCCATCGCCCGCAAATACGGCGTGGCACCGGTCCTGCGCGACGGCGACACCCTGACCGTGGCGCTGTCCGATCCGATGGGGTTCGACGCCGTCGACTCCCTGCGCTACGCCCTGCCGGGCGTGGACGTGCAGGCGGTACTCGCCCCGCTCGGCGAAGTCCGCGCGGCGATGGCTAAGCTCTATCCCGACGCCGCGGCAGGCGCGGTGGAGACGCGCGAGGACGACATGGGCACGGGCGGCGAAGAGAGCGCCGACGACGCGCCGGTCATACGGCTGGTGTCCAACATCCTCGCCAACGCCGTGCAGATGAAGGCGAGCGACATACATCTGGAGCCGATGGAGAAGTTCTTCCGCGTGCGCTACCGCATAGACGGGGCGCTGCGGGAAATGGCCCCGCCGCCGAAGTCCCTGCAGGGCGCGGTGCTTTCGCGCGTGAAGATCATGTCGAAGATGAAAATCTCCGAAAAGCGCATTCCGCAGGACGGCCGCATACAGATCAAAGTCGGCGGCAAGTCGCTCGACCTCCGCGTGTCCACGGTGCCGACGAACCACGGCGAGTCGATCGTGATGCGTATCCTCGACAAGACGAATCTCGCGCTGGGGCTGCCGCAGCTCGGATTCCTTTCCGACGACCAGACGAAGTTCGAGCGGCTGATCCGCCTGCCGGACGGAGTCGTGCTCGTGACAGGGCCGACCGGTTCCGGCAAGACCACCACGCTCTACGCCTGCCTCGGGCAGATCAACCTTCCCGACCGCAAGATAATCACGGTGGAAGATCCTGTCGAATACCAGATGGAGGGCATAAACCAGGTGCAGGTGAACAAAGACGTGGGGCTGGATTTCGCCGCCGCTCTGCGCTCCATCCTGCGGCAGGCCCCGAACATCGTGATGATCGGCGAAATCCGCGACGGCGAAACGGCGGACATCGCGATGGAGGCCGCGCTGACAGGCCACCTCGTGTTTTCCACGCTCCACACGAACGACGCGCCGTCGGCGGTGACCCGTCTTCTCGACATCGGCGTGAAGCCGTTCCTCGTGGCGTCCGCGCTGCGCGCCGCGATGGCGCAGCGCCTCGTGCGCGCGATCTGCCCCAAGTGCCGCACGCCGTACACGATAACGGACCGAGACCGCAAGATGCTCGGCCCTGCGGCGAAAAACGCGCCAGGCTCCATGTTCCGCGGCGAAGGATGCTCCGCCTGCGGCGGCACCGGATACAAGGGGCGCAAAGGCATATTCGAGATTTTCGAAGTGGACGACACCGTGCAGAGGCTCATATTCGACCATGCGCCGGCGTCGATACTGCGCCAGCGGGCGCGCGAACTGGGAATGCGCACCCTGCGCGAAGACGGCATGCTGAAAGTGGCTTCCGGCATGACGTCCCTTTCCGAAGTGCTGAGAGTCACGATGGGAGACGCGGAATAATGGCAACGTCCGTAACAATGCACGACCTGATGCAGGCTACGATAGACCTGGGCGGTTCGGATCTCCACGTGCGCGCGGGCGTTCCGCCGGAAATCCGCCTGCACGGCGCGCTCGAACCGCTCGACATACCGCCGCTCACGCCGGAGGACACCCGCAAGCTGACGGAGGAGATTTCGAACGAAAGCCACTGGCGCGAGGTCGAGGAGCACGGCGGCAGCGATTTCGCGCTGGCGTACGAAGACGGCACGCGCTTCCGCGTGTCGGTGTTCAAGGAGCGCGGGCGCTACGGCGTCGTGATGCGCATGATCCCCTCCACGCTTCTCACGTTCCAGCAGATAGGCCTGCCCCCCGCGATCAAGGAATACCTGTTCAAGCCGCGCGGCCTCATCCTCGTGACCGGACCCACTGGCTCGGGCAAGTCCACGACGCTCGCTTCGATGCTGAATATCATAAACGAAGAGCGCAACGCGCACATAATCACGATCGAAGACCCTATAGAATACTACCACGAGTCGAAACAGTCGCTCGTGACGCAGCGCGAAATCGGCGCGGACGTCCCGTCCTTCGCAGAGGCGATCCGCCGCGCGCTGCGCCAGGACCCCGACGTGATACTCGTGGGCGAAATGCGCGACCTGGAAACGATGCAGGCGGCGATCACGGCCGCCGAAACCGGCCACCTCGTGTTCGCGACGCTCCATACGACCGGTTCCGCGGAAACCGTGGACCGCATAGTGGACTCGTTCCCCACCGAACAGCAGTCGCAGGTGCGCACCCAGCTTTCCGTGGGTCTGCAGCTCGTGATCTCGCAGCTGCTCCTGAAGCGCACCGACAAGCCCGGGCGCGTGGCGGCGTTCGAAATAATGGTGGCCACGAACTCCGTGCGCTCGCGCATACGCGACAACAAGACGTTCCAGATACGCTCCGACATCCAGACCGGCGCGAAATACGGCATGATTTCCCTCGACGACTCCCTCCTGCAGCACTACAGGGCGCGCCGCATATCCTACGACGACCTGATCTCCAAGGCGCAGGAGCCGGATTCCGTCCAGCAGAAACTCAGGGATTCCTTCGGAGGCTGAAAAGCGAAATGCCCGGCGAAGAAAGAAAAATAACGGATCCGATCCTCGCGCTGCTCGTCAACGACGGGCTGATGGACCGCGACCAGGCGGCGGAAGTCCTGGAAGAACGCGACCGCTCCGCCGGAAAGACGGTGCGCGACATCCTCGTCGATTCGGGATACATATCCGAGGACGATCTTCTCTCCGCGATGGCCGCCGACCAGGGATGCGAAGTGGTGGATCTCTCTTCGATGGAGATTCCCGAGGAAACGCTCTCCTGCGTTCCGGCGTCCGTGCCGCGCATGTACAACGTCCTCCCCGTGGAACGCGGCGACGGATACATCGTGTTCGCCGCGAGCGACATGATAGATCCGTGCGTGTCGGACGAAATCTCGTTCGTGACGTCCAAGGAGGCGCGCTTCGTGATGGCGCGCAAGAAGGATCTCGCCGACAGGATCGCCGCGCGCTACGGCGACGCGAACGATTCCGTGGAGGACATGATCAATTCGCTCGGCGCGGGACTGGGCGCGGACGATTCGCTCGCCGCCGACCAGAACGACGTCGCCGCGCTTTCCTCCGCCGCGCAGAACAACGCCGTGATCCGCTTCGTGAACCTCGTCCTGTACCAGGGCGTCGTGGACCGCGCGTCGGACATCCATTTCGAGCCGTTCGAAAAGCAGTTCCGCATACGCTACCGCGTGGACGGCGCGCTTTACGAACTCAAGGCCCCGGACATCCGCATGGCCCCCGCGATAATTTCGCGCATAAAGATCATGGCGGGGCTGAACATTTCCGAGCGGCGCATTCCGCAGGACGGCCGCATCGCGCTGACCGTCGCCGGAAAGCCGGTCGATCTGCGCGTGTCGTGCCTGCCTACCGCGTCGTCCGCGTTTTCCGAATCCGTCGTGCTGCGAATCCTCGACCGCAGCGCCGTGTCGCTCGACCTCGAAAACATCGGCCTGCCCGAGGACATCTACGAAGAACTCACAATAGACATCGAAAAGCCCAACGGCATAATCGTCGTGACCGGGCCTACCGGCTCCGGCAAGACGACCACGCTCTATTCCGTCCTGCGGCGCATCAACCAGCCCGACACGAAACTCCTCACCGCCGAAGAGCCTGTCGAATACGACATGGAGGGGATCGTCCAGGTCCCGATAGACCCCGCCGTGGGCAACACCTTCCCGAAAGTCCTGCGCGCGTTCCTCCGCCAGGACCCCGATGTGATGATGATAGGCGAAATCCGCGATCTCGAAACCGCGGAAATCGCCATCCAGGCCGCTCTCACCGGCCACCTGGTGTTCTCCACCCTGCACACGAACGACGCCGCCGGCGCGGTGATGCGCTTCATAGACATGAACGTCGCTCCGTACATGGTCGCCTCCACGCTCGAATCGGTGATGGGCCAGCGCCTCGTGCGCACGATCTGCAACGAATGCAAAACGCAGTACGCGCCCGACGGCGAAACTCTGCAGCGCCTTGAACTGACGCCGGAGGAGATCGGCGGGCGCTGCTTCTGCTACGGCAGGGGCTGCAAGAAGTGCAACAGCACGGGCTACAAAGGCCGCAAGGGCGTGTTCGAATACCTGCGCGTGACAGATCCGATACGCGAACTCATAAACGACCGCGCGCCGACGCTCGTCATACGCGAGAAAGCCCGCGAACTGGGAATGCGCACGATGCGCGAAGACGGCATACGCAACATTCTCGACGGCTACACGACCGTGGACGAAGTCCTGCGCTACACTTGAGCGCCCCGAAATCCCGCCAAACGGAAAATCCATGAAAAAGAAAATACTTGTCGTAGGCTCCGGCGGACGCGAACACGCCCTCGCGTGGCGTCTTTCCCGCGACGTCCCCTCCCCCGAACTCTTCTGCGCGCCCGGCAACGCCGGAACCGCCGCCATTGCGCGGAATCTGCCGTTTGCGGCGACCGACATCCCCGCGATAACGGCGTGGTGCGCCGAAAACCGCCCGGATCTTGTCGTGGTCGGGCCTGAGGCCCCGCTCTGCGCGGGACTCGCGGATGCGCTTTCCGCCGCCGGCGTGAAGGTCTTCGGCCCGTGCGCCGCGGCCGCGCGCATGGAAGGCTCCAAAACATTCGCCAAGGAGATAATGAACGCCGCAGGCGTGCCTACCGCCCGCTCAGCCGCCTTCACCTCCCCCGCCGAAGCGCGCGCCGCGCTTCCTTCGTTCGGCCTGCCTGTCGTGATCAAGGCGGACGGCCTCGCCGCCGGAAAGGGCGTGATAATCGCCCAGACCGCCAGGGAGGCGGAAGAGGCGATCGATTCGATGCTCGTGGACAACGCTTTCGGCAAGGCCGGGGCGGAGGTCCTTGTGGAGGAGTTCCTTGAAGGCGAGGAAGCATCCATCCTCGCGCTCGTGGACGGCGAACGCGCCGTGCTGCTTCCGTCTTCGCAGGACCACAAGCGCGTCGGCGACGGCGACACCGGCCCGAACACCGGCGGCATGGGCGCATATTCGCCGGCGCCGGTCGTGACGCCCGAGATGCTGCCGCGCATACGCGATACGGTAATCCTGCCCGTTGTGCGCGAACTGGCGAAGCGCGGCATCGTCTACAAAGGCGTGCTGTACGCCGGCCTGATGATCGGCCCCAAGGGCGTGAACGTGCTGGAGTTCAATGCGCGTTTCGGCGACCCGGAGACCGAAGCCGTCCTCATGCGCGTGGAAGGCGATTTCGCCGCGGCGCTCGAAGCCTGCGCGGACGGAACGCTTTCGGAGGATCTCGTGAAGGTCTCCCCCGAACCGGCCGCCACGGTGATTGTCGCGTCCAAGGGCTATCCCGGACCGTACGAAAAGGGGAAGGCGATATCCGGGCTGGAAGACGCTGCCGCAGTTCCCGGCGCGGTCGTGTTCCACTGCGGCACGGCGCGGGACTCCGCAGGCGGCACGGTCACCGCCGGCGGGCGCGTCCTTTCCGTCTCCGCGTGTGGCGCAGACCTGCGCCAGGCCGTGGACCGCGCGTATGCGGCGGTCGGGAAAATATCGTTCGACGGCGCATTCCACCGCTCCGACATCGCGCACCGCGCTTTCGGACGCTGAGGGTCCGCACGGGAACCGGCCGCGCATGAAAGCGAGCGTTGTAATCCCGTGCTTTGACTGCGAAAGCACCATCGCGGACTGCATAGCGTCTTTCACCGCCGGGGATCTGCGCGATTTCGAAATTGTCGCGGTGGACGACGGCTCGACCGATTCCACCCCGGCCGTGCTTGAAAAAATCGCCTCTTCGGAACCGCGGCTGCGCATCGTCCGCATTCCGCATTCCGGCCAGAGCGCCGCGCGCAACGCCGGAATCCGCGCCGCGCACGGCGACTGGCTGGCGTTCGCCGACGCCGACGACACGGTCGAGCCCGGTTTCCTTTCCGCGATGACGGCGGCGGCGGAGGCCGCGCGCGCGGACTTCGCTATATGCCCGTTCAGCGTGCGCAGGGCGGACGGATCCCTCGAAACCGCGCCTCTCAAAGACAGCTACAACCTTTCCTGCGGCGCGCAGATCCGCCGCCGCTTCCTCCCGCGCGTGGCCGGCTACCCGCTTTCCGCAGTGTTCGCGCGTCTCGCCGGACGCGACGTAACCACGCGTTTCCGCGAACCGGGCTATGTCTGGAGATGCGTTTATTCGCGCTCGATTGTGGAACGGTACAATATCCGCTTCGACGAATCGCTTTCCATGCACGAAGACGCGCTTTTCGTCATCGAGTTCACTTTGCGGGCGCGCCGGATGGTTTCTGTGGACGCCCCTCTCTACATCTACTTCCCGGGGGAAGACGGCGCGGCCGCGACTGCGCGCAGAAACGCCTCCCGCGGGGATTCGCCGCGCCCCGGAGAAGCGTTTCTCCGTGCGCTGCGTTCGCTCGACCGCCGCTGGAAGGGCAAATTGCGCCCGCTGTACGCGGGGAGTGCCGTGTTCAACGCCTTGCTCGGCTTCCGCGAAGCTTTGCGCAGACGTAGGTAAAGCCCACGAGAATCCGTTCGAAGTACATCGCGGCGAAAAGCACCGGGTGGCGCAGGATTTTCCGCCATTTGCCTTTTTCGGCGAACACGCCGAAGTACCTGTACGCCGGGCTGAACTGTTTTTTCGCGTCCGGGTGTCCTCTCCACTTCGCGAGGTATGCGTCCGCCGTGCCGGAGTAGTATCGCTTTTTGGCAAGAAGTTTGCGCAGCGACAGCGCTTTTTCGTTGTGGACGAGATGTCCTGAAGTGATGGCGGTACGCGCGCCTGCGGCTTTCAGCCTTATGTCGAGATCCCAGTCTTCGCAGGCTGTCAGGTTTTCGTCGTATCCGCCGATCGCGTCGAAAAGCGTTTTGCGGATCGCGCGAAGTCCGTCGATCGGTGTGGCGTCGTAGAACGAACGCTCGAAATTCCTGGCCTTTGCGCGCAGTCCGCGCCCCGAGCGGACTTCCCGCACGTAGAGAGCATCCACGCCGCCGGACTCCGCAAGACGCAGAATCTCCCGCTGGGTCTCCTCCGGGACGATCATGTCGGCGTCGACGAACATGAGCCATTCGCCGCGCGCCTCCTTCGCGCCGAGGTTGCGCTGGGCGCAGCGCTCCGGCCCTTTCAGGAAGACGCGCGCCCCCGCGCCGCGCGCGATGTCCGCCGTCGCGTCGGAGGAGAAATTGTCCACGACTACCGTTTCGGCCAGACCTTCGCCGCGCAGCTTGTCGAAAGCGCCGAGCGCGGCGGCGATGTTCGCCGCCTCGTTCTTCGCGGGGATTACGACCGAAAGGAGCATCTGCCGTGCAGCCGGACTACAGGACGCGGTAGCGTCCTTCTTTCAAAGGGTATCCCTGCGAAGGTTCGCCGTCCGGCCAGCCGAGCGCGAGATGCCCCACGCCCTCCCATTCGCCGTCAAGGCCGAGCCTGTCGAGAATCTTGCGCCCGAGCGGGCTTTCGAGCTCCTCTTTCGCCCTGTGTATCCAGCAGCTCCCGAGTCCGAGTTCCGCCGCTTTCAGCATCATGTTGCCCAGAACGAGCGAGCCGTCGTACGTATAAGTGGAGCCTTCGGATTTCGACGCAATGACAAGCAGCATCACCGGCGCGCCGTAGAACGGATCCGCCGGGCGGCCGGGCGGCGGAGCGCCCATTATTTCGGCGTTTTTGCGCGTTATTTCCGCCTTCATCTCCGGATCGTCCACACGCACCACGATCGCGCTCTGGCGGTGGCGTCCGGACGGGGCCAGAAGACCGGCCTTCACTACGGCGTCCACCATCTCCGCGGGCGGCGGTTCCGGTTTGAATTTCCGTACGCTGCGTCTTGACGCGATCAATCTGTCCAATTGCGTTTCCTGCATTGCGTTTCTCCCTGGCGGTTGGAAAACGGGACTGCCGCGCGCCGGCCTACAGCGTTCCGGCGGCGCGCATTTCCGCGAGAATCGCGGCTGCCGCCGCGGCGGGATCCGGCGCGGCGAGGATCGGCCTGCCTACTACAAGATGCGTGGAGCCGTCGCGCACGGCGTCTCCGGGCGTAGCGATCCGCTTCTGGTCGCCGACCGCCGCGCCTGCCGGGCGCACGCCCGGCGTGACGAGCAACGTTCCGCGCCTGAGGTTTTTCGCGAGCGCGCCGACTTCGCGCGGACTGCATACAAGCCCGTCCGCGCCGGAAGAAACCGCCAGGCTCGCCGCCGCGCGCACCTGGTCTTCAGGCGAACGCGCGATTCCGACGTCTTTCAAATCCGCCGCGTCGAGCGATGTGAGCACCGTGACGGCGAGGATCTTCGGTGCGGACGCTCCGAATTCCGCCGCCGCTTCCGCGGCGGCTTTTATCATCGCAGGCCCGCCGACTGAATGGATCGTGAGCAGATCCGCGCCGAGCGCCCCCGCGCTTTTCACCGCGCGCTCCACTGTGCGCGGTATGTCGTGAAGCTTGAGGTCGAGGAACACTTTCTTGCCAAGCCCCTTCACCGCGCGGACCACGTCGGGCCCCGCCGCGATGAAGAGCTCCAGCCCGATCTTGTAGAAAGACACGTCCGGGCCGATCGCCTTGATTTTCTCTTCTGCCTCTTTGCGTCCGGGGACGTCGAGCGCCACTATGAGTTCAGCCATTTCCGTTTTTCCTTTCTTTGCCGTCCGCCGTTCAGCGCGAAACCGCGAACTCGTATGCATTGCGGAACATCCGCATCCACGGGCCGGCTTCGCCTTTGAACGTTCCCGGGTTGTACGAAAGCTGGCACGCGCGGAAGCCGCGTTCGGGATGCGGCATCATTATCGTTGCGCGTCCGTCGTCAGACGTGAACGCGGTAAGCCCGCCCGCGGAGCCGTTCGGGTTGAGGGGATATGTTTCTGTGGCGCGTCCGCGCCCGTCCACGTAGCGCGCGGCGGCGACCGCCTTGGCCGCGTCGCGCGGCGATGCGAACTCCACGCGGCCTTCGCCGTGCGCCACGGCTATCGGCACGCGGCTCGATTCCATTCCGGCGAAGAATATCGACGGCGACGGAAGGATTTCCACCGTTGCGAAGCGCGCCTCGAACTGTTCGGAGGTGTTGCGGCGGAACGCGGGCCAGTGGCGCGCGCCGGGGATTAGGTTCTTGAGCTGCGAGAGCATCTGGCAGCCGTTGCACACGCCCAGCGAGAACGTGTCCGGACGTTCGAAGAAGTCTGCGAACATCTTGCGCATCCCGGGATTGAACAGAATGGAGCGCGCCCATCCCGAGCCCGCGCCGAGGACGTCGCCGTAGGAGAACCCGCCGCAGGCGACAAGCCCTGCGAAAGGCTCCAGCGTGGCGCGGCCCGAAAGAAGATCGGTCATGTGCACGTCCACGCACTCGAATCCGGCCAGGGCGAAGGCCGCCGCCATTTCCACGTGGCCGTTCACGCCCTGCTCGCGCAGTATCGCCATTTTCGGCTTCGCGCGCCTGCCGCGCGCCTTGCGGCTCTTGCGCGGCGGCATGGCGTCCGGGTCGTAGGAAAGCGAAAAAGTCATGCCGGGGTCTGTTTCGTCAAGCCCCAGATCGTATTCCTGGCGCGCGGCGACGGGATTGTCGCGCAGGGACTGCATGCGGAACGTGGTTTCGCTCCATGCGCGGCGCACGGCGGTGACATTCGTGCGTATCGCGGTGCGGAATCCGACGCGCATCGTGATGGATCTGTCCTCCGCCGGCGCGCCTATTTCGCTCACGGCCTTTTCGAGCCCGGCGTCCGCGAAAATCTTCATCACGCGGCCGAGGCGCGCGCGTTCCACCTGCAGCACCGCCCCCGGCTCTTCGGAGAAGAGGACGGAGAGCGCGTCGCCGTCAGGCAGCGAGACGTCGATTCCGCGCCCGCCCGTCACGGCCATTTCGGCGAGGGTCGCGGCGAATCCGCCGTCGGAGCGGTCGTGGTACGCCAGCGCGAGCCGTCCGCGCACTATCTTCTGCATCGCGTTGAAGAACGCCTTGATCGCGTCCGCGTCCGCGTCCGCCGGTTCGTCGCCGGTCTGGTTGTACACCTGCGCGAGCGCGGAAGCGCCGAGCCGGTTCTTGCCGAAGGACAGGTCCACCGCCACGAGGACGGTGTCCGCGCCGGGCTTGAGATCCGGCGTGAGGGTGAGCGTGACGTCTTTCACCGGCGAGAACGAGGATACGACGAGCGACAGCGGCGCGGCCTGGCGCAGATCCCTGCCTGCGGAATCCTTCCACGCCGTGTGCATGGAGCACGAATCCTTGCCTACGGGGATCGAAACGCCCAGCGCCGGGCAGAAATCCATTCCAAGCGCTTTCACCGTATCGTAGAGGACGGCGTCCTCCCCCGGCTCTCCGCACGGTGCCATCCAGTTGGCGGAAAGACGCACGTTTCCGATCATGCCGCAGTCCGCCGCCGCGATGTTCGTGAGCGCCTCCGCCACGGCGAGCCTTCCGCTCGCGGGGCCGTCGATGAGGGCGACGGGCGGTCTTTCGCCTGTCGCCATCGCCTGCCCTTCCAGCGTTTTGTAGCCCATCGCCGAAACCGCGCAGTCCGCCGCGGGCAGCTGCCATGGCCCGACCATCTGGTCGCGCGCCACGAGGCCCGTCACGGAACGGTCTGTTATCGAAACGAGGAACGTCTTGTCCGCGACGGCGGGAAGGCGCAGAATGCGCATGAAAGCGTCGTACGGCGAAACGTTCCGCAGGTCGAGCGGCGCGTGCGCGCGCTTGACGCGCTTGACGTCGCGCACCATGCGCGGCGGCTTGCCGAGCAGTACGCCGATGTCCATGTCTATCGGCCTGTCGCCGAAATGCCCGTCTTCTAGGACAAGGCGCTTGTCGCCGGTCGCTTCGCCTATGAACGCCACGGGGCAGCGTTCGCGCCGGCAGAGATCTTCGAAGAACGCGCGCGCCCCGGGCTTGAGCGCCAGAACATAGCGTTCCTGCGCCTCGCAGCACCATATCTCCATCGGGGACATCGACATTTCTTCGTTGTGCACGGCGCGCAGCGAGAAACGCCCGCCCGTCGCTTCCACCAGCTCAGGGCATCCGTTGGAAAGCCCGCCCGCGCCGATGTCGTGTATCGAAAGGATGGGGTTGCGCGCGCCCATCGCGGCGCATGTGTCGATCACGCCCTGGCAGCGGCGCTGCATTTCTGCGTTGCCGCGCTGGACCGAATCGAAGTCGAGCGCTTCGTCGTTCGTGCCGGACATCATGCTCGACGCCGCACCTCCCCCCAGGCCTATGCGCATCGCCGGTCCGCCGATCTGCACTATGAGCGCGCCGGGTTCCACCGGCTTCTTGTGGACCTGGTCGCGGAAGATCGTCCCCGTTCCGCCGGCGAGCATCACCGGTTTGTGGTAGCCGCGGTACTCCCCGGAGGAGCAGTCTTCGTACGTGCGGAAGAATCCTGTCAGCTGCGGCCGCCCGAATTCATTGCCGAACGCCGCCCCGCCTATGGGACCTTCCGTCATGATCGCGAGCGGCGTTGCGAGCCTGCGCGGGAATTCGGCCCAGTCGCGCTCCCACGGCTGCCGGAATCCCGGTATGCGCAGGTTGGAGACCATGAAACCGCAAATGCCCGCCACCGTGCGCGAGCCCGTTCCGGTGGCCGATTCGTCGCGGATTTCGCCGCCCACTCCCGTCGCCGCCCCGGGATACGGGGAAATCGCCGTGGGGTGGTTGTGCGTCTCCACCTTCATCAGCTGGTCGACCTGCGCCTTCTTGAAGCGGTAGACGTGTTTCGCGTCCGGCACGAACGCCTCTTCGGGGAATCCGGCCACTACGGACGAGTTGTCTTTGTACGCGACGAGCGTGTTGCGCGGCCTCTTGGCATGCGTGTTTTTGATCATTCCGAAAAGCGAATCCTTCTGCCGCTTCCCGTCGATTATGAATTCCGCCCCGAAAATCTTGTGGCGGCAGTGTTCTGAATTGACCTGCCCGAACATGACCAGTTCGGTGTCGGTGGGGTTGCGTCCGGCCGCGGCGAACGATTCCGCCAGATATTCCATTTCCGGTTCCGAAATCGCAAGTCCCAGCGTTTCGTTCGCCTCGCGGATCGCGTCGATGCCGCGCGCGAGCACGTCGAACTCGCGCCCCGGTTTCGGCGGCGGCGAATCGAAAAGATCCGCGATGTCCGTGTAGACGCCTTCGGTCATGCGGTCGAACAGCGCGCCGAGCGCCGGCGCGATGCGGGCGGGCGGCAGTTTTTCGCCGTTGCGCGAGGCCGTGAAGCGGATTCCGCGCTCCACGCGGCGGATGGACCGCAGACCGCAGTTGCGGAATATGTCTGTCGCCTTCGACGACCAAGGGGAGATCGTGCCTTTGCGCGGCGTCACGAAGAACGAGCCCGGCTCTTCGGCCGCGGGCTCCGCGGAGACGGCGTCGAGCAGTTCCGCGGCGCGCGCGAGTTCGCGCGCCGACGGCTCTTTCTCCGCGTCGATCGCGTACACGAAGCGCGCGTCGATGTCGCAGTCGCCCGTTTCGGGCAGGCGCGCGCGCATGGCGTCTTTCAGCGCCGTCAGGCGGAATGGTGAAAATGCGGGTTTGCCGTTCAGGAGTATCGGTTTCATGGAATTTTGCCGTTGGTGTCGGTTGCGGTGGAAGTATACAGTTTTGCCATTTCGCGGAACAGTCTAAAGAGATGGGCGGCGATTTCCGGCTCGGGCGTGCCGGCGGCAAGGCCGTAGGCGGCGAGAACGGCGCGGTCGTTCGCTTCGTGCGCGCCGCGCAGATCCGGCGGCATCGTCAGCGGGTCGTAGAGGTCGGCAAGCGAACATCCGGGATGCGCGGCGCGGGCGTCGAGAATGGCTTGGGCGGTCTGGGAAATTGTTGCCAGTGTGGAATTGTTGCCAGTTCCAATGTTGCCAGTTTCCAATTGGGAATTGGTATTGGCCATTGGCAATATTTTCACATTGGCAAC
>CACYEO010000175.1 GCA_902773475.1 uncultured bacterium
CGAGCGTACGCCAAAGGAAAGTTGTTTCAAACAGTTGTTTCCCATAATCAAAAAGCCAGACGGTGAATTGCGCAGATGCGCCCGAAACGGGGTGCGGGCGGCTTGACTGCTTTTTGCGCAGAATATAAACTCTCCCGCACGCCAGCAAAGGCATGAAAGGAAAAGAAATGGCCGATCAGTCAAAAGTCGCGGAGCGCATACGCACCTACCGCGAAAGGCTCGGAATGAGCGAAGCCGACCTCGCCGCCAAATCCGGCGTGGCCGAAGAAGTGGTGAAATCCGTCGAAGCGGGGGAAGTGCTTCCCGCCCTTGGAGTTCTCACGAAGCTTTCGCGCGCCCTCGGCCAGCGTCTCGGCACTTTCATGGACGACCAGTTCAAGCCCGACCCGATCGTGACGCGCGCGGACTCGCGCGCCTCCGCCGAGGTGCCCAGCGCGGGCAGGACGGAGGACGGCTACACCTATTACTCTCTGGCGCTCGGCAAGCCCGACCGCCATCTCGATCCGTTCTTCGTGGAGCTGCCCGCAGATCTCCCCGAACGCCCCGCTTCGCACGAGGGCGAAGAGCTGATCATCTGCATCTCCGGCGAAGTGGAGCTGGAATACGGCACCGGCAAGACGGTGCTGAAGCCCGGCGACAGCGCATACTACAATTCCGTCGTCAAGCACGCGCTGCGCGCGCTCGGCGGCAAGCCCGCATCGATATACGGCATCGTATACATGCCATTCTGAGGACAGCCCATGTTCAAACTGTCGGATCCATACGGAACGGCGCCGGTGTCGGCTCCGTTTTCGCAGTCGGTCTCGCGCGGCGTGCCGTGGCACAATCTGCCCGTCACGCGCGAATACACGCTGGGGCAGCTGCTTGACCAGACCATCGCCCGCTGCGGCGTGAACGACGCCGTCGTGTATGCAGACCGCGACTTCAGGCTTACGTGGTACGAGTTCGGCGAGGAGGTGGACCGTCTGGCGCGCGGCCTGATGGCGCTGGGCGTGAAGCGCGGCGAGAAAATCGCGCTTTGGGCGACGAACGTTCCGCACTGGGTGGTGCTGATGTTCGCGGCCGCCAAGATCGGCGCGATACTGCTGCCGCTCAACACGAACTACAAGAGCCACGAAATGGATTTCGCGCTCTCGCAGTCCGACGCCGAAAACCTGTTCATCATCAACGGCTACCGCGACTGCGACTACGTGGAGGTCGTCTACGGGCTCGTGCCGGAACTGCGCGAACAGCCGCGCGGCGAACTCAAGAGCGCCAAGTATCCGCACCTCAAACGCGTGATGTTCCTCGGCGGGGAAAAGCACCGCGGCTTCTACTCGCTCAACGAAGTAATGGCGCTGAGCGTGGAGACCCCGTGGGAGGACTATCTCGCCCGCCAGGCGGAGTGCGACGTGAACGACGTCGTGAACATGCAGTACACTTCGGGGACGACTGGCTTCCCGAAGGGCGTGCAGCTCACGCACCGCAACATAGCGAACGACGGCTTCTGGATCGGCGCCTGCCAGAACTTCTCCGCCAACGACCGCGTGTGCATACCGGTTCCGCTCTTCCACTGCTTCGGGTGCGTCCTGGGCGTGATGAGCTGTGTGAACCACGGCGCCACGATGGTGTTCCTCGAGAAGTTTGATCCCGTGCAGGTGATGATGTCGGTGGAGAAGGAACGCTGCACCGCAGTGTACGGCGTGCCTACGATGTACATTGCGATGCTCGACCATCCGCTCTTCCCGCGCTTCGACTTCAGTTCCCTGCGCACGGGCATAATGTCCGGCTCCGCCTGCCCCGTCCACCGGATGCAGCAGACCGTGGACAGGATGTTCATGAAGGAGATCACCAATCCGTACGGACTCACGGAGTCCGGTCCGGTGATGACGATGACGCGGTATTTCGAGAAGGACATCCGCCGCAAGTGCGAGACGATCGGCCAGGCGCTTCCCGGAATCGAGGTCGCCATAATAGACCCCGAAACCGGCGATCTCGCGCCGCTCGGCACGGACGGCGAAATATGCTGCCGCGGCTTCAATACTATGAAGGGCTACTACAACATGCCCGAGCAGACCGCCAAGTGCATCGACGCCAACGGCTGGCTGCATTCCGGCGACATCGGGCGGATGGACAGGGACGGCTACTACTTCATCACCGGACGTCTGAAGGATCTCATCATCCGCGGCGGGGAGAACATCTCGCCGAAGGAGGTTGAAGACTTCCTCGGCACGATGCCCGGCGTGAAGGACGTGGCGGTCGTGGGCGTGCCTTCGAAGAAATACGGCGAACAGCCCGGCGCGTTCATCATACGCTCCGACGGTTCCGACATTTCCGAAGGCGACGTGGCCGATTTCTGCCGCAACAAGATCTCCTGGTTCAAGATTCCGAAATACGTGCATTTCCTGGACGTGTTTCCGATGACGGCTTCGCAGAAGATCCAGAAATACAAACTGCGCGAACTCGCGCACGAACTCTGGCCGGACGCATGAAAAGCGTTCTTGCGGCCAAGACGGGCGCGAACATCCGAGCGGCCCGCCTTTCGCGCGGCATGAGCCAGGGCGCTCTTGCCGCCGCCGCAGGCATAACCGCGTCCCAGACGAGCAATATCGAGCGCGGGAAGTCGTCTCCTTCGCTCGAAACGCTTGAACGCATAGCGTCCGCCTTCAAGGTGCGCCCGTGCGAACTTCTGGGCGACGCTCCGCCTTCCGCCGCAAAGCCTGCGGCCGGAGGCGGCCTGCCGGAGGCGGCGGACTACTCGTTTGGCGGAGTGGAGCGCCTTGTTTCCAAAATCGCGGACGCTCCGGTGCTGATACCGCGCCCGCCCGAAGCCGCGCCGTCCGGCGCGGAGCGCGCCGCGCACGCCCCGGTTCCCGCTGCTTCAGGCGGGCGGCTTCCCGAATACGAAATCTCCGGCATCGAGACGATCGCGCGCGGCGTCTGCATCCGCGGCGGACGTCTTCTCGTCTGCCGCGCGAAAGGTTCGTCCACCTGCTATCTGCCCGGCGGACATATCGAGTTCGGCGAAACCGGACGTGAGGCGCTCGCGCGCGAGATGCGCGAAGAAACCCGTCTCCTGGCGAAGGTCTTGCAATTCATGGGCGCGCTTGAAAACTCTTTCATGCAGCATGGCGCGAGGCACGCCGAAATAAATCTCGTCTACCGCATGGAAATCCCGGACGGAGCGCAAGTACGTTCCGCCGAACCTTGGATTTCGTTCGAGTGGGTTCCGCTTGCCGGCCTTGCGGACGCGGGGCTTCTGCCTGAAGAATTCCGCGCCCTTGCGGACGGCGCGGAATCGTTTTCCTGCTGACAATCCGCAGGCGCGGTCCGCCGGACTATTTGCCCGCGTTCTTCAATTCCGCGCTTAGCGTATGGCTGCCTGGGCCGTACTCTTTCGTTTCGCCGTTCCACGTTGCGCGGGCTTTCGTTCCTTCGGGCACGGTGAACGTCCAGACGCACTTGTCTCCCTCGTAGCGCCACTCGCTCTTTACGGTGCCGTGCTTCGTCCTGAGCGACGCCTTGCACCAGCCGATGCG
>CACYEO010000176.1 GCA_902773475.1 uncultured bacterium
AGTCTAGAATTCTAGAAACCTAGGCGGGCGCGAGACATTAGACGCCAGACGCGAGTAAATTCTGTCAAACACCCAAACACCTTCTTCGGGCCGCCCGGTGGTCGGCCCCTACCAACCCAAACACCCAAACACCCAAACACTTTCCCCGGTGCTCAAGTGAAACGCGGCGTTTTCCGCGATCAGCCGGCTGCGGGGCGGGCGAAGGCTTCCGGAGGAAGCTCGCGGCGCGATGCCGGGTATGCCGCGCGAAGGCGGTCGAACGATTCCGGCGCGGCTCTGAACGCCGCATCGTCCGCCATTATGTCGTATAAGAATCCCTCCGGCGGCGGAGGTAGCGGGAAATCGAAATCCGGTTCGATGCCGAGAAAGGCGCATGCTTCGCGGTAGACCGCCGCGGTTCCGTTCACCTTACCCTCGAAAGAATGCCCTGCAATGTGCGGGGTCGCGATGTCCGCCGCGTCTATTGCGTCTTTCCGCACATGCGGCTCCCCTTCCCAGCAGTCTATCGCGGCGGCGGATATGCGGCCGGAGCGTTTCGCGGCTATGAAAGCATCCGTGTCCGCAACCGCTCCGCGCGCGGCGTTCAGGAAAACCGCGCCGGGTTTCATCAGGGAAAAGAACCGCTCATCTGCGAGGTGGAACGTAGGCCATTTGCCGGTGCGGACGAGCGGGACGTGCAGCGTCACGGCGTCCGACACCTGCAGCAGTTCTTCAAGCGTAACGCCAACGCCTTTCGGGGGATCGTTCAAAACAGTGCGCAACCCCGCCGCTTTCGCGTAGATTTCCACCTGCGATCCGACATGGCCGCATCCGACGATGCCGAGCGTGGCGCCGCGCGGAAGTCGCAGCGCCTGCAATGCGGACGCTACCCAGTTCGCCACTGAACGGGCGTTGCATCCCGGGGCGGAACGCCAGCGTATCCCCTGCGATTCGAGCCAGGGGATGTCGAGATGGTCGGTTCCTATGACGCCGCTTCCGACAAAACGCACTTTCGAGCCTTCGAGAAGCGCAGGCCCGATTTTGGCGGTGGAGCGGCAGATCACCATGTCTGCGTCGCGCGCGTCCGACGCCGTAAAAGCCCTGCCGTCTTTCAAGACGGTTTCGCCGATGCGCGAAAACGCTTCGCGAACGAATGGCATGTTGGAATCTGCGAGGATTTTCATTTTTCCGCCGGGGCAAGAACGATCCTGAGCTCCTCCCCCGCTTTCATCGCGGGGCGGGAAACGATAATCGCGAAATCGTCCGCCACAAACATTCCGCATCCGGCGGAACGGAGGACTTTCCGCGGTTTTGCGCTTCGCGGCAGCGCTACGGCGCACGGCTGCGCGGTTTCTCTGCCGGTTCCGCGTGGTTTGAACGCGGGGAGCGGCGCGCGGGCGGAGAGCGTTATTTCGCACGAACCGTCAGGCTTGAACGACGTTTTGATTTCAGGAAGCGCCGAAAGATTCCTATTCCCCATGCGCGCGTCGAAATCCGGCATGCCGTAGAACACGGTTGCGTCGCGATCCCAGAACATTCCGGCCTCCTCCTTGCCGGGAGCGCGTCCGCGCGAGCGGGCCGCTGCGGCGCAGTACATCCGGAGCGCGGTTTCGTACCGCGCCGGGTCGTCGATGCGGGGCGTGAAATTCTTCGCTTCCGGGTTGGCGGCGTCGAGTTTCCTGAGCAGGTTCTGGTTCGTGAAATACCATGCCTCCGCGGGAGTTGCGCCGTGCGACATGAAACGTTCGAGCGCGCCCCATCCGGCTTCGCCGTACCATGTTGTTGCTATGTAGCCTATAAACTGGACGACCCTGCCCGCCCCGATCGCGGCGGCGACCATGCAGTCGGCGTCGGGCCAGTCGCCTATCAGGCAATTGCCGGCGGCGATCCATATTTTGTCTTTTTTCGCGTCCGGGAGCGGGCTTGCCTTCCGCGCCGTTCCGCCGCGGGGGCTTTTACGCGCCATTCCGGTGGAATAGTCGATAAGCTGCGCTTGGGGAAGCTGGAAGAAACGTCCTGCGCGTGAAATTATGTTGCCGGACGAAAACGGCATTTCAAGGTTGCGCTGGCTTGCGTGGGCCGATGTCACCACGAGGTCCGGGTCTATCTTCGCCCACGCTTTGGCGAATTCCGCCGTAGTGTCGCCGCGCACTATGCGGCGCGAAGTCTTGCCGGAGCGCGTTTTTTCGATAACGCACACTGGCTTGCCGGGGCTGGTGTATTCCGACGGGGAATGGCCTTCGGCGTAAGCGTCTGAGACTGTGAAGGCGGTTTCGAAAGGCGTGAAGTCCACGCCTGTCGTGGAGACGAGCGATTTCGGACGGAAGGGTTTCGCGGAGGCCATGCGCATTGCATCCTTAGGCGAAAGACCGGAGACTATACCCCATATCGCATCGTCGAAAGGATCGTCGTCGAGCGAGCGCATCATGCGCCTGAGCGCGAGGACGTCCTTGAAACGCGTCTCATCGGGGCGCAGGACGAATACCGCGTACCGCGGGGCGAGCGCGGCGAGTTTCTTCCGGGCGGAGACGACGCCGCCTTCCGCGACTACGAGTTCCGCCCCCGGTCTGTCCCGTTTTATTTTTCCGGCGACTGCCATCCAATCCTGATTCGCCGCAGTCGCGGAGGAGACGACAACGGCGAACGGCCCGGGGACGCGCGGCCTGTCTGCGGCGGCGCTGCAGACGGCGGCGCAAAGGAGAACAGCCGCCAGAATCAATCCTGTGGATGCGCGCGCCGCCATGTACGACCTTTCGCTTCAGCGGCCGCCGCGGCGGCCGTGGTGCCTGTGCCCGTGCACGTGTTCGTATCCGCGTCCGCCTTTGGACGCGACGAGAAGCTGCTTTATTCCGAATGCGATCAGGCTTCCCGCGAGGGCGAGCAGGACTCCCGTCGCGACGGTTTTGACGATATCGCCGGATTTCAACGAGCCGGTGAAAAGCAGCACAAGCGCGTATACGCTGACCGCCATCATGAAAAGCATCGGCACGAACGTGATCAACACGGGCTTTTTGTGCTTCACGAACCACAGGGTGGCCGTGAGAAGCGTGAGCGTTGCGAGCATCTGGTTTGCGGATGCGAAAGTGGTCCAGAGGCTCTTGGACGCTTCGGGACTGCCCAGCAGGAGGAACGCGACAAGACCGACGACCATGGTAGTGCCGAGGTACATGTTGCGGAATATGCGCGTTCCGAGCCGCGGAGGGGCGGCTGCGCCGCGATCGACGAGATACGGATCGGAGACCGGGAACATCTCCTGCCACGTGAAGCGCGCAAGGCGCGTGGCGGAATCAACGCTTGTCATGAGAAAGGCGGACACGGCAAGAAGAATGAAGCTCCCCGCCGCGGACGCGCCGGCGGCGGCCGATTCTTCGCCGCAGCCGAAAAGCTCGAACGCGGAAGTGCAGAATCCCGCGAGCGATCCGGCGAAAAGCTCAACCGGTTCTTTACGGGCCACCACATCGACGTATTCAGCGCCGCTCCATGTTCCGGCCACGCCTATCAGCGCGAGCACGGCGAGAACGCCTTCAAGCAGCATCGCGCCGTAGCCTACGGGCCGGATGTGGCGTTCGCTTGCTATCTGTTTGGACGAAGTTCCGCTTGCCACGAGCGCGTGGAATCCGCTGCAAGCGCCGCAGGCCACGGTCACGAAAAGGAACGGGAACAGTGCGGAAACTCCGCCGCGGCCTTCGGCGTGGAACGCCGTGAACGCTTCGAGTTTTATTTCCGGGTGCGCGGTGAACACGCCCAGGAACCCCAGCGCCATCATAGCGTACAGCAGATAGGAATTCAGGTAGTCGCGCGGCTGGAGCAGTATCCATACGGGCAGAGTGGAAGCGAGGAAGCAGTATCCCAGAAGCACAACGGTCCATATCATCCGCGCCGCCGCGACCGGATCGCCGGTGCGCCCTTCGAGCATCGCGGCGAGGTCGAGCGGGATGTATCCGCCGAACCACACCGACGCGAACATGAGCGGCACGAAAACGAGAGACGCCGGAAGGACGCCGATGCGCAGGCGGTTCACGCAAAAACCGAAGGCGACCGCCTCCGCGATGAAAAGCAGCGATGCCGTGGCGATTCCGGGGTTGGATACGAATGTAGCCGCGATCTGGCGCGTGAATTCGGCAATGACAAGGATGAGCGCGGACCAGCTGAAGAGAAGGAACAGCGTCCGTCCGTTCGGCCCGAGGATGTTGCCTATGACCGTGCCGATGGATTTGCCTTCGTGGCGGACGCTCAGGAAAAGCGCTATCATGTCGTGGGCGGCGCCGATGAACACGCATCCGATCAGCACCCATGCAAGGACGCTCGCCCACCCGAACTGCGCGGCCAGAACCGGCCCGACTATGGGACCCGCCCCGGCGATGGTGGCGAAATGGTGGCCGAAGAGGACTGCGGGGTGCGCCGGAACGTAGTCCACGCCGTCGCGCATCGTCTCGGCAGGTGTCTTCCGGTTGGGATCTAGGCCGAGAATCGCGCCGAGAACGCGCGAATATACGAAATAGCCGGCTACGAGAACTGCCGATGAAACGAGGAGAATTGCAAGACCGTCCATTTTTTTATAGAACTCCGTGATTTAGGGTATTTTGCGGAAGACGCCGGTATATGTCGCGTCATCCGGCCGGCGCGATTTCGACTCTGCGGCCTTTGATCGAAAGTCTTCCGGCGGCGAGAAGCCTCAATGCTTCGGGGAAGGCGATGTGCTCCTGGACTTGTATGCGCGCATGGAGCGATTCCGGCGTGTCGTCTTCAAGCACGGGAACGGCGCGCTGCACTATTATCGGCCCGGAATCCGTGCCAGCATCCACGAAGTGCACGGTCACACCCGCGACTTTGCAGCCGTAGTCGAGCGCCTGTTTCCACGATGCTACGCCGGGAAACGCCGGCAGCAGCGCCGGATGGATGTTCAGCACCCGGTCCGGGAACGCCTGGAGCAGTTTGGGCTTCACTATGCGCATGAAACCGGCGAGGACTACGGTGTCGCATCCGTATTCGCGCAGGATGCGTATGCATTCGTCCTCGCCCGGGCCTTCGAGCTTCGTCTTGAAGGGCGAGCAGTCGAGCCATCTGGCGGGAATGCCTGCGTTTTCCGCGCGCTCGAGTATCTTCGCGCCGGGCACGTCCGACATGACAATCCGTATTTCCGCGTCGAGAGAGCCGTCTTTCACGGCGTCCATTATCGACTGCATGTTAGATCCCGCTCCCGAGCCGAGAACGCCTATCTTCAATTTTTTCGCCAATGTCTGCATAACGGGGGTTATTTTACCAAACCCCTTCTCTGCTTGCAAATATTGAGCAGTGCATTTGCGCTTTCTTTCGGGCGCATTTGCGAATCGCGCCGACTGCAGATTGCGGGCATGGGTGCGCGGCCGGCTCGCCGCTGCCGGTCGCATAGACGCTCCCTTGTTGTCGCTTGTTGTAGCACCGATGTCTCGCGCTTCTAGAATCCTGGAAGCCCTAGAAATCTAGAATTCTAGAAACCTAGGCGGGCGCGAGACATTAGACGCCAGACGCGAGTAAAATCTGTCAAACACTTAAACACCGGGGAATCGCCCGCCGCCTTGTTGCGGAGTGAAACGTTTGGTAGAATACAGGCCTCGCGCGAGGAGCGCGGTTGCAAATGCAAAAAAGGAAAACCCGATGAATGTGAAAATGGATTCCGCGTCTGCGGGAAAAATCAAACTCCGTCTGGCGCTGCTCGCCGCCTCTTTCTCCGTCCTGGCCTCCGCCGCGGTTCCGTACAGGCTCGGCATCGCCGGCTATACTTTTTCTAGGCAGGATGCAGACAAGGCTCTCGAGTCCATGAAGAAGATCGGCTGCCGCCATCTCTGCATCAAGGACAAACTCTGCGACTATACGAAAGGCGCGGCGGCGCCCATTGCGGAGTTCAAGGCGAAGTGCGCGAAAGCCGGCGTCGAATGCCTCGCGGCGGGCCCGCTCTACTTCGACAGCGAGCCTGCCGCCCGCAAGTTCTTCGAATTTGCGAAGGCGTACGGCATCAAGACAGTCACGGTCGTTCCTTTCGAAAAGAGCGGCAGGCGCAATGTAGAAAGCGACAAGGCGCTCGACATCCTCGAAAAGCTCGTCAAGGAGTTTGACATCAAGGCGGGCATCCACAACCATGGCCCGGACATGCCGGAGCTCTATCCGACCGCCGAGGCGGTGTGGGCGCGCATCAAGAACCGCGACAGCCGCATCGGCTTCTGCCTTGACGTGGGCCACCAGCGCCGCGCCGGGAAAGACCCTGTCGCCGCGATAAAAAAATACGCCTCGCGCATCTACGACGTCCATTTGAAGAATATCAAGATCGACGCGAAGAAGAACCTCGCGATGCCCGGGCCCCGCGGCGAGCTTGACATTCCCGCGATCCTCCAGGCCCTTGCCGACACAGGTTACACAGGCGTCTGCCATGTTGAGTACGAGCGCGATTTCGAAGACAATCTTCCGGGGCTTGCCGAATCCGTAGGATACTATCGCGGCGTGATGGATGCGATCGTCCCCAAGGCGGCGATGGCTCCCGTCCCCGAAGGCGCCAACACGCTCACCGCAGAGGAAAAGGCCGAAGGATACGAACTTCTTTTCGACGGCGTGAACCTTCCCGCGGACAAATGGGTCGGCGTAAAGGAGAAGTGCCATCGCTTTCCGCGCAAGGGCTGGTACGTTTCAGGCGGCGCGCTGACGATGCGCCCGACGAGCGCCATTTCAAACGGCAAGTGGGTCGACCTCCCGGCGGAGGACAAGAAGCTCGGCGGGGGCGGCGATATCGTCACGAAGAAGAAATTCAAAGACTTCGTGTTCAAGTTCGATTTCCGCATGACAGACGCAGCAAATTCGGGCGTCAAGTATTTCCACGACGAACGCCAGAACAGGGGCTCCTGCGAAGAATACCAGGTTCTCGACAAGGGGCATCCCCTTTGCTCCAAGGAAGGAACGGAAATTCAGCAGATCGGTGCGCTCTACGATCTCTTTCCCGCCAACGGAGCGAACGAAGCCGCAAAGCCCGCAGGCCGGTGGAACAGCGGCATGATAGTTTCGAAGGGGACGAAAGTCGAGCACTGGCTCAACGGCGTGAAAGTCCTTGAATACGAGCGCGGAGGCGAAGATTTCCGCAAGGCGGTAGGCGTTTCCAAGTACAAGACCTGGGGGCGCGACGCCAAAGGCAAGCCGCAGCCGTGGGGCGAACTGCCGGAAGGCCGCCTGCTGCTGCAGGATCACGGCGACTCGACCGTTTCGTTCTGCAACCTCAAGGTCAAGGAACTTTAACGGCGCACGCCGAAAAATCCGTCCGCCGCCCGGACGGTTTCCATGGCATCGGCCGCGTATGAATCCGCGCCGATGCCTTTTGCGTATTCGGCGGTCAGCACCGCGCCGCCCACGCATACGTGGATGTGCCCGCACCGTCCGGCCTTTTCCGCTTCGCGGAAGAGCGAAATCGTCTTTTCCATCGAAGGGACGGTCGTAGTCATGAGCGCGGAAAGCCCCACGAAACGGAACCCTCTTGAAATGGCGTTTTCGACGACGGTCTCGCACTTTACGTCTTTTCCGAAATCGTCCACTTCGTAGCCGTAGTTTTCAAGCATGGCTATTACGATGTTTTTGCCGATGTCGTGGACGTCGCCTTCGACGGTGCACATCGCGACCCTGCCGCACGGTTCGCGCTTTTCGCCTCCTGCCGCGAGCGCTTCTTTCAGGACGGCGAACGAGCCTTCGGCGATTTTGGCGGCGCGGAGAAGTTCCGGCAGGAATACGCGCGCGGCGGCATAGTCCCGGCCGATGCGGTCGAGCGCGGGGACGAGACGGGAGTCTATTATCGAAGACGGGGATTCGCCTGCGGCGAGCATCGAGCGGACGGCTGCGGCGTCCGGCGGCATCGGCGCGGGGCCGTCCGCAGTCTGCGAAGCCGCGGCCGCGCGCGGAGCGGCTGGCGCGGAAGGCGCCTGCGCCGTGGAAAATCCCGCATACGCGGCGCAGTAGGCGGCGCAGTCGGCGTCGAATCCGGCGAGCGCGCAGTACGCGCGGAACGCGGCGGCCATTTCCGGGACTTGCGGATTCACGATTGCGGCGTCGAGGCCTTCGCGCAGTGCCATTGCAAGGAACGTGCCGTTTGCAAGCGCGCGCGCGGGCAGCCCGAAGGAAATGTTGGACACTCCGAGAGCGGTTTTCGCGCCGTCCCTCCCCCACCGCGATTTTATTTCCCGCATCGCGTCCAGCGTGGTGTTCGCGGATCCGGGGATTGACGCGGCGGCGAGAGTGAGCGCGTCGAAAACCACGTCGCGCGCCGGAATCCCTGCCGCTTTGCATTTTTCAAGCAGACGCTCCGCGATTTCAACGCGGCCGTGCGGGGTTTCGGGAATCCCCTCTTCGTCGAGGCAGAGCGCCACGAGGACGCCGCCGTATTTCGCCACGAGAGGTATGACGGCGTCTATGGATTCTTTCTTGCCGTTTACAGAATTGACGAGCGGGATGCCGTCGTACGCGCGGAGGGCGGCTTCGAGCGCGTCCGGGGCTGACGTGTCTATCTGAAGCGGAACGGGCGTGTGCGCCTGGAGCGCGCGCACCGTCGCGGGGAGGACTTGCGATTCGTCGATTCCGGGCATTCCGGTGTTCACGTCGAGCGCGTGCGCACCGGCCGATATCTGCGCGTCCGCCTCTCCGAGAATGAAATCTGTATTTCCGGCGAGGAGCGCGGCCTGGAATTTCTTTTTCCCGGTGGGATTGATGCGCTCGCCGACGATCGCCGGCCCCGGCCCGCCCGGAAAGTTTCCGAACGATAGAGTCTTCACGCCGGAGCAGATGCGCGCGGCGAGCCTGCGCGGTCTGGCAAATGCGGCGGGCGCGGCGGATTCCACCGACCGCACCATCGCTTCTATGTGGGCCGGAGTCGTGCCGCAGCACCCGCCGAGAATGCGCGCCCCGCGCAGGAATATCCCGGTCTGCGCGGCGGCGAATTCATCCGGCGCCGTTTTGTAGACGGCGCGCCCTTCGACGACGGACGGAAGACCGGCGTTGGGCTGCGAAACCACGGGGACGTCTGAATGTTCGAGGAGGGAAGATGCGATTTCGACGGCGTCTTCGAGCGAGCCGCCGCAGTTGAAGCCAAGCGCGTCAGCGCGGAGTCCGCTAATGTAAGCGGCGACGGTTTCGCAGTCCGCTCCTGTGAGCGTTCTTAGCGAAGGCTGGAAAGTCGCCGTGGCGATGACGGGCAGGTCCGGCGCGGTTTCGCGAACGGCGAGAAGCGCGGCCTTCAGCTCGTGCAGGTCGGCCATCGTTTCGATTATCGCGAGATCCGCCCCGGCATCTGCGCCGGCGCGCGCCACTGCGGCGAACGCCCGCACGGCGTCTTCGAAATCCAGCCCGCCGAGCGGCGAGAGCAGTTCCCCCGCCGGGCCGAGGTCGATTGCGGCGTACCGCGCGCCGGATTCTTTTGCAATGCGCACGGCGGCGGCTGCGAGCCGTTCCGCCTCTCCGCGCGTTTCCGCGCGCAGCGCGAGTTTCGCCGCGCCGAAAGTGTGGGCCGTCGCGACATGCGAACCCGCGGCGGCGTACTGCGCGTGGATCGAACGGATCAGATCCGGGGCGGTTTCGCAAAGGCGTTCCGGGACGCGCCCGGCGTCCACCCCGGCGGCGTTTATCATCGAACCCATGCCGCCGTCGAGAAACACGGGGAGACCCGCTTCGACGCGACCGCGCATGAAATCCCGGAATGGAACGGCGCTTTCCACTTTATTCCGCCGAAAGGATTTCGGAAAGGTTCGAAAGAATCGCGCGCGCGACATCAGGCTTGTTCATCGTGTACAGATGGATGCCTGTGACGCCGTTCGAGACGAGATCTATTATCTGTTCCGTCGCGTATGCGATTCCGGCCTGCCGGAGCGCGGCGGGCGAAGCGCGGAACCTGTCGGCGAGCGCGAGGAGCCTGCGCGGCATGAACGCGTTGGAGAGTTTGAGCATCCGCGAAATCTGCGAGACTGACACCACCGGCATTATGCCGGCGAGCACCGGGATCGAGGCGTTGCGAGAGCGGAGCCTGTAGAGAAAAGTGTAGAGCATGTCGTTCTCGAAGAACATCTGCGTGGTCAGGAAGTCGCATCCCGCCTCTATCTTGCGCATGAGGTTGTCGAGATCCGTAATCCTGTCCGGCGCTTCCGGGTGGCCTTCGGGATAGCACGCGCCGCCTACTGAGAAGCCGCGCCGCTTCAAATACGGGACAATGTCCGAGGCGTGCGCGAAATCGCCGGGGCCGGAGTCCGCCGCATCGGCCTGGCGGTCGCCGCGCAGGGCGAGGACGCTGCGTATCCCCGCTTTCTCCATCGCGTCGGCGGCTTCTTCGATTCCTTCGCGCGACGCTCCGGCGCACGTCAGGTGGGCGAGCGCTGGCACTTTCGAATCCTTCTGTATGCCAGCTGCGATTTCCACGGTGTTCACTTTCGTCGAGCCGCCCGCGCCGTATGTGACGGATATGAAATCCGGGCGCGGCGAAAGCGAGGCGAGTTCGAGCGCGGCCGCGCGCACCGGTTCGAACGGCGCGCCGGGTTTCGGGGGGAATATCTCGAACGACAGAACCGGTTTTTCCTGCCGTGTCTTCGATTCGATGGTTTCTGCGACCGATTTCATGTCGTCGTTCCGTGTGTGTGCGGGCTGTTTCACAGCGGACGCAGGAGGTTGTTCCTGACGATCGCGCGCACGAGGTCGCAATCTTGCGTGTGTCCGCCGCGGAACGAAACTACCGTGCCGGCGAAACGCGCGGGGGCGAGCAACGACACGGCTGCGAGGAAATCGAGCGTCGCGCGGTGCCACACGGGCTCCAGGAATTTTCCGTTTCCGGACGGGAAGCGCGGTTCGCCGTAGTATTTGCGCGATCCGTGGATGAGGATGTTGTTCTTGTTGTAGCCGAGATTGCGCATGTCGGCGAAAAGCCTGCCTACCGTCTTGGCTATCAGGTACTGGCGGTGCGTGGCGTTCGTCCGCGCGAGCGAGGCGCGGCGGAAGACGTCAGGCGTGACGTCGAACAGCACGCGCTGCTTTCCGATCACGGAATTGAAATCTATGGCTACGTCGGCGCGAAGGCGCTTTTCGCCGTTTTCCGCCGGCAGGAACATGATGAAATCGCCGCGCGAACCTGCGAACGCTACGGGTTTCTCCACCGTGCACCATGCGGCCGGCGAGTTTTTCTTTTCGACTATTCCAGCACTTTCGACCGCCTTTACGAGCGGCTGCGACGATTCGTCGAAAAGCGGCGGATCGCCGGAATTCGTGCAGATCACGACGTCGTCGAGCCCGAGGCCCGCCTTCAGCGCGATGATGTGTTCCGTCATGCGCAGGTAGTTGTGCGGCGAGCCGGAGCGCAGAACGAGATTGCGCGCGCTCGTCCAGAGGTTCGCGATCGACACTTCGGTGTCGAGCTGCTCCGGGAGATCGGTGCGGCGTATCCACCATCCGGGTTTTTGGGAGGGGGCGAAAGTTATCGTGCGTTTCTCGCTGCCGCGGAAAGTGCCGATGCCGGAAACCGAAACGGGTTTTGCGATGGTCGTGCGGAAAGGGCTGAATTCCGTTTCACTGTTGGAAAGAACGCATTCGTCGACGCTTTGAGCGTTGAAACGCTCAAGCGCGGCCGCGAATTCGCTTTTGCCGCCTGCTATGACGTCGCATCCGGCGTAGACCGGAATCCGTGGGGGATTTGTCGTTTTCAAGAGTTGCTCCTGTCGCAAAGCCGTTTTGCGGTTTCCGGCAGCGCCGGATCGCGCGCTCCAGCGGTCACGAGCGCGGCTGCGCCCGCGTCTCCCGCGGCGGCGAGCATGTCATGCGCTTCCGCCGCGTCTTTGGCGCGCAGGACGCGTCCTGCGCAGCCTGCGATGCGGCGCGCGAGGTCGTCCGCCGATATCGACCTGTCGGCCGTGCCGCCGGCGTCGTACACGTCCATGAGTATCAGAACATCCTGCCGGCGCACTTCGCGGAGGAACGTTTCCGCGAGGGCGTCGAGCGTTTTGCGGAGAGGACTGTAGCCGTGCGGACGCCATGCGACGGCGATTCCGCCGGGGAACGCGGCCGCGAGCGTCTTCCACATCGCCGCAAGCTTGTCCGGGTTGTGCGCATAATCGTCTATCACGGCGGCGCCGCCGCGCACGCCTATGCGCTGGAGTCTGCGTTCCACGCCGGGGAACGTCGCAAGCGCGGCCTGCGCCGCCTCGGGGTCGGCGCCTATGGCGAGCGCGGCGGAGACCGCGCTCGCCGCGTTTGCAATGTTGTGCAGCCCGGGTGCAGGGACGGTCCACCGCCTGCCCGCCATGGAGAACGAACCGCTCCATCCTTCCGTCGAAGGCTGCGAGTAGAGCGTTTCCGCGCGCGAATCCACGATTGGCCCGGAAGTCTTGGCGCGGAAGGCATCGAAGAGTTCCCGGGTCTCGTCCAGTCCGAAATGGTCCGCTGCCGCGTTTGTTATCACTGCGGCGGCAGGCGAAAACGCCATCAGAGATTTGTCGGATTCGTCGACCTCCGCGACAGCCCATTCGCCGGACCCCTTGCGGACCGACCCGACGCGCGTTCCGCCGCAGTCCCAGCCCGGAACGGCAGCGCCGTTCACGACGAGCGGGTCGAATCCGGCGCCGGCGAGGATATGGCCGGCCATTGCCGTAACGGTGGATTTGCCGCATGTTCCCGCCACGGCCAGGAGTTTTTTCGAAGACAGAAGCCCGGCGAGGGCGGTCGCGCGGTGCGTCACGGGCACGGAAAACTTTCGTGCAAGGACGAGACCCGGGTTGTCGTCTTCGACAGCCGAAGAAACCACTACCCGCGACGTTTCCGCGTCCACGGCGGGCGCGTCCTGCGGGAAAAGAGCCACGCCCTGCGCGGCGAGGGTTGAAAGCACGGGCGTGAAGCGGCGCGAATCGAGCAGACGGTCAGCGCCCGTCACCGTTTCGCCGGCGTCGAGAAGCGCCTGTGCGAGGGCGGACATCCCCACCCCCCCGATTCCTATCATGTGAGTGCGCGCCAAGGCGTTCTTCCTCCGTGCGGAAATCAGAATGCGACCTGTCTGGCGTCCGCCCAGAGTTTTTCAAGCGCGTAGTATGCGCGCGCTTCCGGCGAAAACACGTGGACGACCACGTCCAGGCGGTCGATTACGATCCATCCGGAATCCGGCTCGCCGCAGACGCGCCCGGGGGCGATGCCGGCGGCGCGGGCGGAATCCTGCACTTCGGCGGCCAGCGCTTTCAGATGCGGCGCGGCCGAACCAGTGGCCGCGACATAGTAGTCGGTCAGCCCCGATATTCCGCGAACGTCGTAGATCTTTACGTCTTCGGCTTTTTTGGACGCGAGGGCGCGCGCCGTTTCAACGGCTTCCTGTTCGGCTGTCATGTTGGTGGAATCCTTCCATAGTCGCGCGCGAGTATACCATAAACGCGGAATCGCTTCAGAACCGCGCCCGACGGAGCCGCCGTTGCGCATTGACTGCGCAGACCGCTTGCCGTATACTTCTTCCACCTTCCACGGTGCCGTGAAAACCAAAAAAAGGAAAAAACCATGAAGAAACTTGTCGCAGCAATCGCGCTTTGCGCATCCCTCGCCGCGTCGGCCGAGTCCGACGGCTATTTCATGATGTCGGTGCTGAATCCGGCGCAGCTGCCTACGCAGGCGTCGACAATCTACGGCGTCAGGCTTTCTGCGATCTACGGCGAATGTTTCAAGATCTACGGCGTCGATGCGGGCCTTTCCGGATACATCACGGAGAGAATGCTGGGCGTGCAGGCAGGAGGCTTGAATTTTGTGGGCCTCGACCAGGCGGGCGTGCAGATAGGCGCTCTCGGCAACTGGGTGAACGGCGACTCATACGGTCTGCAGGTCGGCATTTACAATGCCGTGAACGGACGCGCCCACGGCCTGTACGTCAGCGGCCTTTCGATCATGGAAGAAGTCTATGGCGCGCAGTTCGGCGTTTACCAGTACTCGAAATATTCGGGTGGCGCGCAGATCGGCCTTGTCAACACCTCCAGGACCGCCGACGGCGTCCAGATCGGCCTTGTAAACTGGTCGGAATCGCTGCGCGGCGTCCAGATCGGGCTTTGGAACATCATCGAAGACGCCCCCTGGCCGCAGATGCCGTTCGTCAACTGGTGCTTCTGACGGACGCGCGCGCGTTTTTGTCTTGGAAAACGTATTGCAGAAAACGCGCCGTGCGTTCATGTCTGGGCGCACGGCATGCGGATACATAGTGGCCGGGGACGTCCGGCGCGAAGCCGGGGCGTTCGCGGACGGATTTCTCGAAACCGTGATGTGCGCGTCGCCCGGGCCGGACGGAGAGCCGTGCGGCGTTTGCGACGGCTGCCGCAGGGTTCGCGGACACGTCCATCCGGACGTGCATTTCCTTTCGCCGGAGAAAAAGTCGCGCGTGATATCGGCCGAGGCCATGCGCTCCGGGCTTCTTGCGGCGGTTTCATCCACGTCGTTCTGCGGCGGATGGCAGGCGGGCGTCGTGAAGTGGGCGGACTGCCTGAACGAAGCTTCGTCGAACGCGTTCCTCAAGACGCTGGAAGAGCCTCCGCCGGACACGCTGTTCCTGCTTCTGACCGACAAGCCCGAGAATCTGCTGCCGACCATCGTTTCGCGCTGCCAGCGCGTGGACGCGGGGCGTCCGGGCGCGGGACTTTCCGGCGGGGATGCGGAGCCGGTGCTCGCCGCGCTGTCGGCGGACGGCGGGGACGGACCGCTTGCGCGCGCGGCCGCCGCCGTCCGCGTATGCGCCGCGCTCGAAACGCTCAAAGAGCGCGCGGAGAGCGAGATCCGCGAAGAGACGGGACGCCTCGCGGCGGAAAGCGGCATAGAAACCGGCAAGGACGAATACGACGCGCTTGTTTCGGCGCGCTACCGCGAATACAGGCGCGACCTTCTTGTGACGATGGAAACGTGGTACCGCGATATCGCGGCGGTCAAGTGCGGCGGCCCGGACGCGCCGTTGAAAAACGCCGCGTTCCGCGATACGATAGCCGCGCGCGCGGCGGCGCTTTCCGCAGCAAGCTGTTTTGCCAACGTCGAGGCGGTGGAGGCGCTTGCGGTATCCTTCGAGCGGAACCTCCCCGAGGCGATGGCGGTGTCCGCCGCATTCGACAGGATTTCGACGGGTTCGAGAGCCGGAGGCGCGCAATGAAAGAAGCGCGCTGCGCCATAGTGGACATGCCCGAAGGCGGGCGCTACACGATGCGCCTTGAAACGCCGGAAGACGCGGAAGAACTCGCCGGCCGCGAGGTCGTGACGCTTCTCGACTACGGCATAGACACGGGCCGCGTGGTTTCGCCGGCTCCGCCGCAAGCCGTTCCGCCGGGATTCGCCGTGCTGCGCATTCCGTCCGCCGCCGATCTGCGCACGCGCGCCGCGAACGAGACGGAGGCCGCCGCGGCCGCCGCGTTCATGGAAAAGAACGCCGCGGGCAAGATAGCGGGTTTCCGCATATTTTCGATACGCCTGGCGCTGGGGCGGCGGCGCTTTTTCGTGCGCTTCGCGGCTGCGCCGGCGCGGGTGAACCGCGAACGGGTGGCGGCGCTTCTGCGTCCGCGCTGGGAGGCTTCCGTGGACGCGCGGCAGATCGGGCCGCGCGAACAGGCGGAAATATGCGGATGCATCGGAGATTGCGGAAGGGTCTGCTGCAGGGCTTCGTGGATGAAGAAAATCCGCGTTCCCGGCGCGGGGCATTCCGCCAAGCCCGCCGCCGCGGCTTCGTTCGGAGTCTGCGGAGGGCGGAAATGCTGCATGGATTTCGAATTGCTACGGCAGAAAGGACCGGACGCGAAATGAGGATACTTGTGCTGAACGGGCCGAACCTGGGCCTTCTCGGAACGCGGGAGCCGGAAATCTACGGGCGCGTTACGCTCGCCGGAATCGTGGAATCGGTCAAGGCGCGCGCGGCGGAGCGCGGCGTGGAAATCGTCCATCTGCAGTCGGACGTGGAAGGCGCGCTCGTGGCCGCCCTCGGAAAAGCGCGTTCGTCCTGCGACGGGGTGATCATGAACCCTGCGGCGTTCACGCACTGCTCCGTCGCCCTGCACGATGCGATTGCCGCGTGCGGCCTGCCTGTCGTGGAAGTGCATATTTCAAACGTCTACAGGCGCGAAGGCTACAGGCATGAATCGCTGACTGCGCCGTGCTGCGCCGGGCAGATAACGGGATTCGGGCCTTACGGCTACATCCTCGCGTTCGACGCCCTCATGGAAATACTGTCCGCTAAAACGGTGAACAAATGAAACAGAAGCGGTTGGACATCTACGAAGAGGAGGAGAATTCGCGTTTCCGCTCCACCGGATCGGCCGGACGCGAAGTGCTCACCCCCCTGCAGCGCGCGATCATGGACGGCGACATCGACACTGTCGCCGAGATGCTCGAAAACGGCGAGGACGTGAACCAGACCGTCGTTTCGTCCGACGGATACACCGGCACTCCGATGATGACGGCGCTTGCGCTCGACAATTCGATGATCCGTCTGGAGATGGTGAAGCTTCTTCTGAACCACGGAGCCTCGCCGAACGCGATAATGTGCCGCGGGCGCAACATCGCCCTGAGATACGTCCTCACCCATTCGCGGACGGAAGCCAATCTTGCGGACCTCATAGCGCTGCTTGTGGACGCCGGGGCCAAGCCGGATCCGGATCTCCTCGACATAGCGGAAAAACGCTGTTTCTTCTCCGTTTCCTACTACTTCCGCCAGGCTGGAGCCTCCTCGCGGCCGGTCGAAGAGACGATGGGCAACGGATGCTGTCTGATACCCCTTATAATAATACTTATCGTGCTGGGCATCGTGGCGTATCTGCTTTCGATGTACAAGGTGTGGCCGTTCGACGGCTCGCTGACAATGTGAAAGGAAAACGGACATGGCGGATTTTACGCGGAAACAGATCGACGCTCTGGCCGAATTCGCGGCAATCCCCTCCCCCTCCGGCGCGGAGGCGGAAGGCGCGCTGTGGCTCGGCCGCCGGATAAAAGAGGCGACGGGCGTGCAGCCGTACATAGACGTGCACGGAAATCTCCACGCGGTCGTAGACCGCGGCGCGAAGCGCACCGTCCTGATCGAGGGGCACTGCGACGAGATCGGCTTTATCGTGCAGTGGATAGACGACGACGGTTTCCTCTACCTTTCCGCAGTCGGCGGCGTGACCGTGCCCGCCGTGGCGTCGGAGCGCATAACGATCGAAGGCCGCTCCGGACGCGTCAACGGCGTGATGGGCGTGCGCCCGCCGCATCTGCTTTCGGCGAAAGAACGCGATTCGGTCGCGCCGAAGGAGCTTTCGTCGATCGCCTGCGACATAGGCGCGTCTTCGCGGGAAGAGGCCGAATCCCTCGTGAGCGTCGGCGCGCTCGCCGTGGTGGACGCCGGGTACCGCCCTCTCGCCGGATCGCGCGTTTCGTGCAGGGGGTTCGACAACAGGATCGGCGCGTTCGCGATGTGCGAGGCGTTCATCGACATTGCAAACTCCCCGTGCGGAACCGGATGCAACGTCCATTTCGCCGCCACCGTCCAGGAGGAGACGGGTCTCGTCGGCGGGCAGACTGTCGCATTCGACGCGAACCCCGACATCGGAATATGCTGCGACGTCACATTCGCCTCCGACGCGACTAAGCAGGACAGGAAACTCGTCGGAGATCTGCGGCTCGGCGCAGGGCCGGTCATCGCCTGCGGCCCGGCATACCACCGCGGGCTGTCCGCCCGTCTGCGCGAGACCGCCGAAGCGTCCGCCATCCCGTACCAGGTGCGCGCCTGCGCGCGGGCGTCCGGCAACAACGGCTGGGCGATGCGCCTGCAGCGCGGCGGCGCGGCGACCGCCGTGGTTGCCGTCCCTCTCCGCTACATGCACTCCCCCGTGGAGGTGATCGATCTGCGCGACGCGGCGAACGCCGCCGCGCTCGTCGCCTCCGCCGTGAAATCCCTGGACGACTCCTTCCCCCTCCTTCCGGAACAGCCTTGAAACGGACATGAGCAATGAAGAACGGAAAGCCTGACGAAAACAAAATCGCTTCGCTGATCCGCGAACTTCTCGCCGAACTCGGCGAGGATCCGTCGCGCGAGGGGCTTCTCAAAACCCCGCAGCGCGTGGCGAAGTCGCTTCTGTTTCTCACGCGCGGATATTCGCTGTCTCCGCGCAAAGTATTGAACAATGCGGTTTTCTCCACCGATTCCGACAACATGGTCGTTCTGCGCAACATCGAAATCTACTCGATGTGCGAACACCACATGCTGCCGTTCTACGGACGCTGCGCCGTGGGGTACATCGCGGACGGGAAGGTCGTGGGCGTCTCCAAGATCGCGCGCATCGCGGAATGCTTCGCGCGCCGTCTGCAGATACAGGAGCGTCTGACGTGGCAGATCGCGCGCGCGGTCGAGGAGGCCACGGGCGCGGAGGGCGTGGGCGTCGTGATGGAATGCCGGCACCTCTGCATGATGATGCGCGGCGTGGAAAAGCAGAACTCCGTGATGGGGACTTCCGCCATGCTCGGGTCGTTCCGCTCCGATCCCCGCACAAGGCAGGAATTCCTTTCGCTCGCGTGCGGAACCGAATCTTGAGGAACGGAGGGGCGACGATGGAACGGCCGCGCGCGAGATTCGCGCTTTCGACAAACTGGTGCAACAAGCGCTTCGACGACGGCGCCGAATTGTCCGACTACATCGCTTCGCTCGGTTTCGACGCGCTCGAACTCGGCTACAACACGCCGATGGAGCAGGCCCCCGGCATAAAAAGCCGCCTCGATTCCATGCCGGTAGATTCCGTACATGCGTTCTGCCCCGTTCCGATTTCAGCGCCCCGCGGCTATCCGGAACTGCACCTTCTCGCGTCCGACGACGAAGACGAACGCGCGCTCGCCGCCGTGTTTCTCCGCAAGAGCATAGATTTCGCGGCCGACATGGGCGCGAAGACCGTGGTCCTCCATGCGGGGCGCGTGTTCCTGCGTTCAATGTTTTCGGACCCCGGATCCGACAGCCTCTTCGCGCTTTTCAAATCCCCGGCGTATGCCGCATCCCCGCGGAAATACGATTCGCTGCTCGCGAAGGCGCGCGCGCGCCGCCGCAAGCGCGGCGCGGCGCGGATGCCCGTCCTTTGCGCGGAACTCGAAAAACTCTTTCCGCTTCTCGAAAAACGCGGCGTAGTCCTGGCGCTTGAAAACCTTCCTTCGATCGAAGGCTTTCCGGACGAAGACGAAACGCTTGAACTCGCCGCCCGCTATCCCGGCGCTCCCGTGAAGGGGTGGTTCGATATCGGGCACGCGCAGATCAGGGCGAACATGAAATGGACCGGCTCTGCGGCCGGCGAAGCCGCAAGGCTCCTCCCCTCGCTCGCCGGATGCCACATACACGACGTGCGCGGCGTGGACGGCGACCATCACGCGCCCGGAGAGGGGAATGTCGATTTCGCCGCGCTCGCGCCTCTGGCCTCCCCCGCGCTGCTCCACGTGTTCGAACCTTTTCCCGCCGTTTCGGAGGAGGCGCTCCGCTCGGGCCTCGCCATGCTCCGGAAACTCTGGTCTTGAAATGACCTTGCACCGCACAGGATTTTCCGATGACGGATTTCAGTACGCTTCTCAATCCCGAACAGCTCGCCGCCGCGACAGCGCCGGACGGCCCGATACTCGTTCTCGCCGCCGCAGGCACCGGCAAGACCCGCACGCTAGTCCACCGCGTCGCCTACCTCGCAGAATGCGGCGTGCAGCCTTCGAGGATTCTGCTTCTGACATTCACGAACCGCGCGGCGCGCGAAATGACTGAACGCGCCGAAAAACTCGTCGGCTCCGAAACCGCCGGCGGCGTCTGGTCCGGAACGTTCCACCATATCTGCGCGCGCTTCCTGCGCAGGTACGGACAGTTTCTCGGATACTCCCCGTCGTTCAGGATACTCGATGCGGACGACTCGAAGCGGTTGATCGCGGAATGCATAAAAGACAAGGCCGCCGACCCCAAGGATTTTCCCAAAAAGGAGATTGTGCAGAACATAATCTCCTCCGCCGCGAACCGCGGACGCACCCCGTGGGACATGGCGAACGGGATGATGACGAAAGTCGCGGGACTCGATCCCGACGAAATCGCCAAAGTCGCAAGCGAGTACGCCGCCCGCAAGCGCGCGCAGAATTCGATGGATTTCGACGATCTTCTCGTGAACGGCCTGCGGCTTCTCAAAGAGAACGACGGCGTGCGCGAAGCGCTGCAGAACCACTTTCTCCACGTCCTCGTGGACGAATACCAGGATACGAACCTTCTGCAGGCGGAGTTCACCGACATAATAGCCGCGCGCACGCGGAACATAATGGCGGTCGGCGACGACTTCCAGTGCATTTACACCTGGCGCGGCGCGAATTTCCGCAACATAATGGACTTCCCCGACAGGTGGAGCGGCTGCAAAATCGTAAAGCTTGAACAGAACTACCGCTCGCGCGCGCCGATCCTCGATGTCGCGAACTCCGTGATGAAAGACGTTCCCGGCCAGTTCGCGAAAACGCTCCGCCCGTCGCGCCAGGGCGGAGCGAAGCCCGTGCTGTGGTCAGTTGCGGACGGGCATTCGCAGGCCGATACTATCTACGGCATAATAGCCAAACTCCGCGGAGACGGAGTGCGGTTTTCGGACATCGCGGTTCTCTACCGCTCGCATTTCCATTCGCTCGAAATCCAGATGACGCTTGCGCGCAACGGCGTGCCGCACAAAATAACGTCCGGCCCCGGAGTGTTCGATTCCGTGCATGCAAAGGATGTCCTCGCTTTTCTGCGGATCCTGGCCGACCCGCTCGACGAACTCGCGTTCAAGCGGCTTTTGTGCCTGCTGCCTGGAACCGGCGAAAACACCGCGGCGAAGATGTGGGAAAAATGCGGCAGGCGCTTCGATGCGGCGGATCCTGCTTCCCGCGACAGGGCCGGCGCCCTGCTTGGAGCGCGTTCCCGCGCTTCGTGGCCTGCGGTGTCGGACGCTTTCGGCGCCGCGGCGGCCCATGTCGCGGCGGACAGGCCGGGCGACGCGGCCGGCGATTTCATAGACGGATTCTACGGCGCGTATCTCGCGCGCGAGTTCGACGACGCCGACCGCAGGCGCGACGAACTTTCCGAACTGCGTACACAGCTCGCCGCCGCGAAGGGCGGACTGTCCGGTTTTCTTTCCGAAGTCGCGCTTTTGACCAATCTCGACGTTTCCGAAGACGGAACCGACAAATTGACGCTCACCACCGTCCACCAGGCGAAGGGGATGGAATGGCCGGTCGTCATAGTCCCCTGGCTCGTCGAAGGAATGTTCCCGTCCTCCCGCAGCACGGAAGACGGAAACGACGATGAAGAACGCCGCCTGTTTTACGTTGCCGTCACCCGCGCAAAGGACAAGCTGCACCTCATCGTGCCCCGGCAGCGCAGCATGCCGGACGGCGGCATATTCCCGGTGGATTCTTCGCGTTTCGTAAACGAAATCCCCGAAGAGATGGTCGAAACCGTGTTCGGGAAAAGCGTTTCTTCCGAAAACCGCTTCGGCGGCGGATACGGCCAAGGCGGGTATGGACGCGGAGGATACGGTCAGAGCGGGTACAGTCGTGGCGGGTACGGACGCGGAGGGTACGGTCGCGGCGGCGGATATTCCGGCTTCGGGCGCGGCAGGCCCGACAATTACAACCGCAACGGCCCGGGTTCGAACTACGGGCGGCGCTACGACAGATGGTAGAATCCGGCGGCGGCTTCCCGCCGCAAAGCCGGAATTGGTTGCCCGGGAGGGACTCGAACCTTCTCAAACGGCATCAAAAGCCGCTGTGCTGACCATTACACCACCGGGCAGACGAAACGCACACAGCCCGGAATCCTCCGGGAATCTTTCTGCATACGGCTTCTCCCTCTGCGGCGTCTCTCACCACGCCTGCCACGGTCGAACCGCTTCCGGTGAGGACGGCGTTCATCGCGCCCGCCTCGAGGAGCGCTGTAGCGGCCTCCGCAATGCGGGGGTACAGCCTCTGCGCCGGAACCGTCAGATCGTTCTGCATCGCCGCGGCGAGCAGGCGGGGGTCTCCAGAGGAAAAAGCAAGGCGCATATTATCGGTTATTTCGCCTGCGGAAGTCAAGCGAGAAGTGCAGTCCGCCTCTTTGAACACCGCAGGCGTCGAAGAATGGATTCCGGGATTCGCAAGAACGAAATGCCAGACCGGGAGATCCGGCGTTTCCGCCGGCCAGGAGGAGACGCGCTCGCCGCGCCCTTCCATGAGCACGGTGCGCCCGAATACGAGAGATGGAACGTCGCTTCCCGTCTCCGCGCCGATTTCTGCTAGCGTTTGCACGGGAAGATCCAGCCCCCAGAGAACGGACAGCGCGTTCAACACCGCCGCCGCGTCCGCGGAGCCGCCGCCGAGCCCGCCGCCGAGAGGAATGTTTTTTGTTATGAAAATGTCCGCTCCGGCGTCCGGCTTTCCGGCATGTCTGCGGAGCGAATCCGCCGCGCGCCATGCAAGGTTCTTCTCCGGCCGGGCATCGAGAGCGTCGAGCGCGACGGCTCCGCCCGAAACGGTCTCCACCGTTATGCGCCCGTCGCGCCGCGGTTCGATTTCAATGACGTCCGCAAGGGAGACGGGTTCCACGACGGAACGCAGATCGTGGTATCCGTCCGGCCTGATGCCCAGGACTTCCAGCGTAAGATTGATTTTCGCGAAAGCTCTGGTTTTCATGGTTCTCCCTTCCGCGATGCGTCTGCGCCGTAGCCGAAAAGAGCGAAATCGCCTTTCAGCGGATCGCCCGGGAATATTTCCGAAAGCGTCGCGGAAAGAGATTCCGCCGCGCGCATGTCCGGCGTTTTGCAATCGAAAAGCCCCAGCGAACACGCCTGCCGCCGCACATGCACGTCGAGCGGCATGACGAGAGTGGCGCGGTCTATGAAATCTTTCCACAGCCCCAGGTCCACGGGGGAATCCGTCCTGGCCATCCAGCGCAGGAACATGCATACGCGCTTGCACGCGCTCGATGCGTCTTTCGGCACCAGTCCGCCCGCGCCGGAAAACGCGTTGCATATCGAGCGCACTGCAGATATTCCGTCTTTCGCTTCCCCCCGCACGAGCCCGCCCAGCGAACCGTGACGGCGGATTATCCTCCGGTATCTGTCGAAGAAGTCTCTCATGTCCGCCATCTTCTGGAACCTGTAGAAGGATCGTCTGTCGTCTTCCTCGAACGCGGCTTCGTATCCGCCTTCCGCGATCCATGCGTCCATTCTTCCCCCGGACATCGCGAGGATCGATTCTATTTTGGGCAGGAACTGCCTGCGGCTTCCGTAGCTGAGGACGGACGCGGTGAACGCAGTCGCCTCCATGTTCGCTTCGCCGGAAACTTCATGCATGAAACGCGAAGGGTCGCCCTCGAGAAACGCTGCGGTCTCGTACTGCGCCGCGAGGCGGACGAGCAGTTCGCGGACGCCGGGCGCCGCGGCGCGTCCGCGCCGCGGCGTTCCCGCAGAATCTACCAGAAGCGCCACCACGATTGTTTCGCCGGTTTCAATGGTTCG
>CACYEO010000177.1 GCA_902773475.1 uncultured bacterium
CGACAATGCCGTGTTCGCGGAGAAGCTGGAGTACGTAATCGTCGTTCGATGTCATATATGCGTTCCGTGGGGGAATCCGCTTTGAGTTTACCACACGCGCGCAGACGCCGCAAACCCCGCCGCGCGCCTTGCGGACTTGTCGCGGGAAAGGGCGTTTTGGTAAACTTCCGCCATGGATTACAAGGTAGCCGACATGTCGCTGGCGTCCGCGGGACGCCGCGCAATCTCTCTCGAAGAGCCCGAAATGCCGGGTCTGATGCGCCTGCGCGCCGAAGCGGGGCGCGAAAAGCCCCTCGCCGGCGCAAGAATCGCCGGTTCGCTCCACATGACCGTGGAGACCGCCATTCTCATAGAGACTTTGAAGGAACTGGGCGCGGACGTGCGCTGGGCCTCGTGCAACATCTTCTCCACGAACGACGCCGCGGCCGCAGCCATCGCCGCGACGGGCACCCCCGTCTTCGCGTGGAAGGGCGAGACTCTGGAAGAATACTGGAACTGCACGCGCAGGGCGCTGACGTGGCCCGACGGTTCAGGCCCGGACCTGATAGTGGACGACGGCGGCGACGCAACGCTTTTCATACATCTCGGCGTGAAGGCCGAAAAGGACGCATCGGCGCTGGACGCCCCGAAGTCGTCCGAGGAGAAGGCGCTTTTCGCGGAAGTGCGCGACGTGCTGTCGCGCGACCCGCAGTGGTTCTCGAAAGCGGCCGCGCGCGTCCGCGGCGTTTCCGAGGAGACCACGACCGGCGTCCACCGCCTGTACCGCATGGAGAACGCGGGCGAACTGCTGTTCCCCGCCGTGAACGTGAACGACTCCGTGACGAAATCGAAGTTCGACAACATATACGGCTGCCGCGAATCGCTCGTGGACGGCATAAAGCGGGCCACGGACGTGATGCTGGCCGGGAAGAACGCTTTCGTGTGCGGATACGGAGACGTGGGCAAAGGATGCGCCGAAAGCCTGCGCGCGAACCGCTGCCGCGTAAAAGTGAGCGAGGCGGATCCGATATGCGCGCTGCAGGCGTGCATGGCCGGATTCGAAGTGGCGACCGTGCAGGACGCCCTGCCGTGGGCCGACGTGTTCGTGACGTGCACCGGCAACACGGACATAATAACGCTTGAGGACATGGAGCGCATGCGCGACCGCGCGATCGTGTGCAACATCGGGCATTTCGACGATGAAATCCAGGTGTCGCGCCTGATGGAGCGCAAGGACGTGAAACGCGAAACGATACGCCCGCAGGTGGACAGGTTCACTTTCCCCGACGGCCGCTGCATATACCTTCTCGCGGAGGGGCGGCTGGTGAATCTGGGCTGCGCCACGGGGCATCCTGCTTTCGTAATGTCGCATTCGTTCACGAACCAGGTTCTGGCGCAGATCAAGCTCTGGAAGGAAAAACGCCCCGTCTCCGTGACGCGGCTTCCGAAAGAGCTGGACGAAGAAGTGGCGCGGCTGCATCTGGCGCATCTCGGCGCGAAGCTCACCGTGCTCACCCGAAAACAGGCGGACTACATCGGCGTTCCGGTGGAAGGTCCGTACAAGCCGGAATGGTACAGATACTGAGACCGATGCCGTGAAAATACTCGTGACAGGCGCCAAGGGAATGCTCGGCAGGACGCTTTTGCGGATTCTCGGCCGGGAGCATTCGATTTTCCCCGCCGATCTGCCGGAAACGGACATTCTGGACGAAAAGACCCTGGACGCGGCGTTTGCGGCTTTCAAGCCCGACGCGGCGGTCCACTGCGCGGCGTTCACGAACGTGGACCGCTGCGAAAGCGAACCCGAGGCGGCGTTCCGCCTGAACCGCGACGGCACGGGCAATGTCGCGCGCGCCTGCGCAAAACACTCTTCGCGCCTCGTTGCGATATCCACCGACTACGTGTTCGGCGGCGATTCGGACGTTCCGTACAGGGAAAGCGACAGGCCGGCGCCGCGCACGGTCTACGGGAAATCGAAGCTCGCGGGGGAGGAAGAAGCGCTCGCGGCGCTGCCGTCCGCGGCGATCCTGAGGATCGCGTGGCTCTACGGCGCGGGCGGGCCGAGTTTCGTGCATACCATGGCGAAACTCGGCGCTGCGGGCGGCCCGCCGCTGAAAGTCGTGGACGACCAGCGCGGCAACCCGACCTCGTGCGAGGCGGTCGCGTCGGCGGTGTCGTTCATCCTCGGCAAGGGGATCGAAGGGGTCGTGCACGGAACATGCGAAGGGATATGCTCGTGGTTCGATCTGGCGCGCGAGACGTTCTCGCTGCTCGGAATCGAAAGGGCGGTCGCGCCGTGCACGACGGCGGAATTCCCCCGCCCGGCGCCGCGCCCGGCCAACAGCGCGCTCGAAAACACCGTCCTCGCCGGCGCGGGATTCGAGATGCCGCACTGGAAAGACGCATTGAAGGAGTTTGCACGAAATGAATTCTCTCGCCCGTAATTTTCCGCTGCTGCACATATTCGCCGTGTTCGGAGTCTGCACCTGGGTGTTCGCAGGCGGCGACGGCGGCATGATAGCGCCGTTCATACCATGGCTCGTCCTGTTCACCGTGGAAGCCATGCTGTTTCCGCAGTGCCGCCAGGACGAAACATACCCGGACGCGCGCGCCCGCGCATGGGGCGGACTGGTGAAAGATCCGCTGTTCTACGCCGTCGCGGCGCTGTGCATATATCTGGCGTTCCCGTTCTTCAACACTTCGCTCTGCTGGATATGCGACGCGGACAAGCTGCCGCCCGCATATCCCGGAATGGACGTGGACTACGCGAACCCGGCCTGCTCCTGGCTTCCTTTCTGCATGCACGCGGACATGCACTTCGAAGTGTTCACATGGTTCGCGCCGCCGCTTCTGGGGGCGCTCGCCGCGAAACACGCGCTGCGCTCCGAAGGCAAGCGCCATCTGCTTGAACTCATGTGCTGGAACGGCGCCGCGCTCGCGGTGTTCGGTTTCATACAGGCGCAGACGGACGCGGCCGCGCCGTTCTGGTTCAAACCGCTCGCGCCGTACACCGCGACAGACGCGGCTTCGTATCCCCACCGGCCGTTTTCGGTGTTTTCCTATCCCAACGCCGGCGCGACGTTCTTTGCGATGCTTTTCGCGGTTTCATGCGGAATCTGGCAGTCCAAGTACGCATTCATCAAGGCGCTGCCCTCACACAAGGAATTCGAGCATGTAAAGCCGCCGTCGTACCCGTTCCTGCGTTCGCACTACATGGTTGCCGCGGCGGTCCTGAACTTCCTCGGCTCGCTCCACACGGGTTCGCGCGCCGGGTGGTACAGTTCGATAGCCCTCGGCGTGACGATGGCGATCCACGTCTTCGCGGGCTATTTCCAGAAAGCGGACAGGCTCGGGAAGATACGGACTGCCGCAACCGCGCTTGGACTGGCGGCGGCGGCGTCCCTCGCCGTGGCGGTTTTCGCGCCGGCGGAAGACGGGGAGGAGACGGAGGACCTGCGGCACAGGAAGGCCGAGCGCGTCTCCGGCGCGGAAAAGGCGCACAAGGACGTGATGGAGACGTCTGCGGTATCCTTTTTCGACAGGATCACCGGCCGCGTCCCCAACATTGCAACGCGGGTCGCCTGGAAACTTGTAAAAGACCACCCGTGGTGCGGAACGGGCGGATGGGGATTCGTCGACAACGGGACCTGGATGGTGACGCCCTACGCGCGCGGCAGATGGAGCGAACTTGACGACGATGCGTGGGAAAAGCTGTGCAGGGACTGGCTGCACGAAAACAACAGCGAATGCTCGGTCGGCGGCGCGAACGTCCACAACGACTATCTCCAGTTCCTTGCGGAGCACGGCATTTTCGGAGTTCTTCTGCTTGCCGCGGTTTTCCTGCTTCTGGCGAGGCCCGCGTTTTCGGAATGGCGCGCCCGGCTGAAGGCGATCAAGTTCTCGAAGGGGGCGGAGACCCCGGCGCACCCGTTCGTGCTGTACGTGATGCCGACGCCGGTCTACGGCGTCATGCTGGGGACGGCGGCGATAATGATCCACGCGATGGCCGACTGCCCGCTGAGATGCGGCGCGAACACGAGCCTCATATTCCTGTCATGGGCGTGCATCGGCGGCTTCCTGTTCGAAGACAGGCGCTAAAGCGGGCGGGACTGGATTTCAAGAACTTTCGACGCGCGCAGGCCGCCCCACACGAACGGCGTCCACGGGCGTATGCCGCGGACCGTCTTTACCGCGCGGTTGCGCGAATCGAGGAATATCGCGTCTATCGCGAACTTCATGAAAAACATGTGGATCGCGTTGCAGCGCTCTATGAGCATTCCGCGCCCCGGAGGAAGCCCGCTCCGGCCGATGAGGCCGCGCGCCCTTTCCCGGAACGTGCGCGCCACTTCGACTTCGCGTATTTCCGGGGCTTCCGGAAGGGAAAACGGAACCGTCTCCATGCCTACACCCAGTCGTTCCTGACAGACGAAGGGGAAGCCGGGCGCGAAAGCGCGTCTTCGCATTCCGCGCGGCCGTCGATTATCGCGCGGACGGCGGCAAGGGTCTCGCCCCAGCCGCCGATGCGGCAGTCGCGGTCTTTCACAAGCATGTTTTCGAGAAGCGTCGCGAACCCCTGCGAAATCGAATGCGCCCAGTGGCGCGGATCCGGCGCGCACGACTCCGGATCGAGATGGGCGCGCAGCATGCCGTCGTTGTCTTCCTTTACGAAAAGAGTTCTTCCGGAAACGAGATGGTAGAGCGTGGCTCCGAGGGAATAGATGTCGGCGCGGCAGTCGAGGTCCGTTCTTCCTTCGATCTGTTCGGGGGAGATGTACGCCGGGGTGCCCACGATTTCGTCCTCGCCGCCGGCGCCCGACGAAAGCGCGCTGAAAGTCCGGCACAGGCCGAGATCGGTCAGTTTGACGGTTCCGTCGGAATCGACCATTATGTTTTCAGGCTTGATGTCGCAATGCACCATGCGATAGCCGTTCCACGCGTATTCCATCGCAACCGCCACGGACTCCGCCACTATCAGCGCGTCCGATTCGGGCAGGCGGGTCTTGCGCGAGACGAGCTGCCCGAGGTCGTACCCCGAGACCAGTTCCATCACCACGTAGTACAGGCCGTCGCGGCTGCGGTACATTCCGTAGCCGCGCACTATTCCGGGGTGCCGTATGCGCGTCATCGCCTCCGCTTCCTTGCGGAAGCGCGCGAGGTCGCGTTCGTCGCAGGAGAAATCGCGCTGCAGCACCTTCACCGCGACGGGGCGGCCGAGACCGGAGTCGAACCCTTTCCACACGACGGACATTCCGCCGCGCCCGATCACGGATTCAAGTTCGATCCCGGGCAGCTGCGGCGGGCGGACGCGGAGCGACGACATTCCTGCGGCATCCATGCCAAGCGTCCTTTCAGCCGTGCGGCGGGGTCTGCGCGGCCCCGGCCTTTTCCTGCGCCGCGTAAAGATTGAGTTTGCGGTGGAGCGTCCGCCGCGATATGCCGAGAGCCTCCGCCGCGCGCGACTTGTTCCCTCCGTGGAGTTCCAGCGCCGCGAGAATGCCGGCTTTTTCGGTGTCGGCGAGCGGAACGTCCCCGGCCGGCACGTGCGGCGCGGCCTTTCCGGAGCGCTGCGCCGCGGAAGAGACGTCTTCCGGAATGTCGTCCGGCCCGAGTTCCTCCCCGCCCGCGAGCACCACCATTTTCTCGATGACGTTCCGCAGTTCGCGGACGTTGCCCGGCCACGGATACGACTCGAGGATCTTCATCGCGGCGGGGGAGATCGATTTGACGAGGCCGCCGTTCTTTTCGGAATACTCGCGCAGGAATTTCTGCGCCAGCAGGGCGATGTCCCCGGCGCGCTCCTTCAGGGCCGGGAGCTTTATGTCCACCACGTTGAGGCGGTAGTAGAGATCTTCGCGGAATTTTCCGGCGGCGACGAAAGCCTTGAAGTCGCGGTTCGTGGCGGCGATCACGCGGATGTCCGTGTGCAAAGTCTCCGCGCCGCCCACGCGCTCGAACGAACGGTCCTCGAGAACGCGGAGGAGCTTCACCTGCGTGGACGGATCTATTTCGGATATTTCGTCAAGGAAGAGCGTTCCGCCGTCGGCGGCTTCGAAGCGTCCTATCTGGCGCGCGACGGCACCGGTGAACGCGCCCTTTTCGTGGCCGAAAAGTTCGCTTTCAAGGAGCGTCGGCGCGAGCGCGGCGCAATGCACCGCCACGAAAGGCCCGCCCGAACGCTTTGAAAGATTGTGTATCGCGCGGGCGATCACTTCCTTGCCGGTACCGCTGGGGCCTTCAAGGAGAACCGTCGCCTGCGTGGGGGCGGCCTGGCGCACGATGCGGAACACCTTTTTCATCGCTTCGCTGCTGCCGACGATCCCCTCCATCCCGTATTTCTCGTCAAGCGCGCTGCGCAGGCCGGACACTTCGCTGCGCAGGGCGGAAGTCTCGATCTCCTTCTGCACGCGGAGTTCGAGCTGGTCGAGATCCACCGGCTTCATTATGAAATCGTCGGCGCCGTCCTTCATGGCGGCCACGGCGGCGTCCACCGTGCCGTATGCGGTGAGGAGTATCACGGGAAGCCCCGGATGCTTCGCCTTCGCAGCCTTCATCAGGGCCACACCGTCCGCGCCAGGCATTCTGACGTCGGAAAGCATGAGCGCGACGGACGGATCCGCATCGAGCGCCGCAAGCGCGCTTTCGGCGTCCGGCGCCGCGAGCGTGCGGTATGAATCGGAAAGCGCGCGCGCGAGTCCTTCGCGCGTGTCCCTGTCGTCGTCCACGATGAGAATGGTGCGTTTCTGCGCCATATCCTACGAATCCTCCGAAGTCGAAAGCCTGCGCACCCGGCGTTCGAGCCGCGGTATGCGCACGGTGAAGCGCGTTCCGTCGCCCTGCTTGGATTCCGCCTCCAGTTCGCCGCCGTGCGCGCGCACTATGCGGCGCGACACCATCAGCCCCAGGCCGTTGCCGTCGCGTTTTGTCGTGCGGTACGGCTCGAAAATCCGCGCGAGCTCCTCCGGCGCCATCCCCGAGCCGTGGTCGCGGAAGACCGCCTCCACGTTCATGTCGTCGTAGCGAAGGGTTATTTCGAGGACCGAGCCGCTTTTCATGGCCTCGGCCGCGTTTTTCGCGAGATTGAAGAACACCTGCTCGATCATGCCCGGATCGATCATCGCGTTGGGAACGGATTCCGGCAGGTCGAGCGCCACGCGCACGCCGCTGTTTTCCAGATGCGCCTTCAGCGCGGCGAGCGCGCGCTGGAGCGGAACGGCGAGAGACCCCGGCGAGAGAAGCGGCTTCACCGGACGAATCGCAGCGAGGAATCCGCGTATTATGGAATCGACCCTGCCTATTTCCGAACGCGCGGTTTCGACGTCTTTCAGCCAGCGCACGCATCTTTCGTCGCCGGCGTTTTTCCTGAGTTCGCGCGCAAGCAGCTGCAAGTGTATGGTCAGAGCGTTCAGGGGGTTGCCGATCTCGTGCGCGACTCCGGACGCAAGTTCCCTCACGGCGTCGTTGCGCCCGGATTCGAGGGCGTCCGCCTCCCTTTCGCGTTCCGCCGTGACGTCCCGGAGAAGGAGCAGCGTCTCGCCGCGCGACTCGAGCGGAGCGGTTTCGACAGAGACGATTTTCCGCTCGGGATAGGAAATCTCGACTTCGCGGACCGCCGCGCGGGTCCAGCCTTCTTCAAGATGCTCCTGCGCGGCGGGCGCGAACCCGCCGGGCAGTATCTGCGCGGCGGGCCTTCCGCGCGCGCGTTCGTACGAAAAGCCCGCGATCCTCTCCGCCGCGGAGTTGGCCCATTTCAGCTCTCCGCGCCCGCCCACTACCATCACGCCCTCGTGCATCGAGCGCAGAAGGGCTTCGAAGAAGCGCCTGTCCTCGGCGAGGTGTTCGTATTGGCGGCGCAGGCTTTCGGCGTCGAGTTTTCCTATCCTGCGCGCCACGCTGTCGAAGAATCCCGGCACGGAGCGTCAGCCTTCCTTTCCGCCGCCGGAAAACCCGCCGCGCGGGCCCTTGCGGTCCCGCCCGAACGGACGGTTCCTGTTTTTGCGGAAGCCGCCGCCCCCGCCGCCGGAAAACGGCCTGCCGCCGCGCCCGTGTCCGCGTTTCCCGCGAAAGCCGTCTTCATTGCGGAAGCCGTCCGCTCCGGCGCCGGACCAGCCGGGCCGCCCGTCGCGGCGCGGCCCGCCGGAGGACCGCCCGCCAGGTCTTTCGGCGGCTTTTTCGGCCGCTTCGCTGTGGAAGGGCTGGTCCTTGTCGCGCTCGATGCGCATTTTGAGGAGTTTTTCCACCGCGCGCATTTTCCCGGCCTCGTCGGGAGCCGTGAATGTTATGGCGCAACCCGATTCCCCGGCGCGCGCCGTGCGGCCTATGCGGTGGATGTAGCTTTCCGGCTCGTCGGGGAATTCCATGTTTACGACGAGCGCCACGTCCCTGACGTCGATTCCGCGCGAAGCGATGTCGGTCGCCACAAGCACGCGGATGTCGCCTTTGCGGAAGCCTTCGAGCGCGCGGGTCCGCTGCAGCTGCGACTTGTCGCTGTGCAGGGCCGCAGCCTCGATTCCCGCCTTGCGGAGCTTGCGTTCGATCCTGTCGGCGTTGCGGCGCGTCCGGGCGAAGACTATGGTGCGGAACCACTCCGGGTGCGTTTCCAGGATATGGACGAGCAACGCGTCCTTGTCCTCCTTCGCGGCGAACATGACGCGCTGGTTGATCTTGTCGGCGGCGGGACGCCCGGGGTCGACGGAAATCTGCACGGGATCGCGCACTATCTCGCCGGCGAGCTGTATTATCTCCGGCGCGAGGGTCGCGGAAAACAGAAGGGACTGGCGTTCTTCCGGAAGTCTCGCGATTATCCTTTTCACGTCCGGCAGGAAGCCCATGTCAAGCATCCTGTCGGCTTCGTCGAGCACGAAAGTCTCGACGGCGTCCAGCCTGACCGCCCCCTGCGACATGAGATCCATGAGACGGCCCGGAGTGGCTATTACAACCTGCGCGCCGCGCTCCAGCGCCTGCACCTGGCGGAACTGGGAGACCCCGCCGAAAACGACTGCGAACGGCGTGCCGGTGTATTTGGAATAAGAAGCGTCGTTTTCCGCGGTCTGCGCGGCGAGTTCGCGCGTGGGGGACAGCACCAGCACGCGCGGACTGCCGGGGACGTTCTCCGCCGGCTTCTTGAGGAGCTTGTCGAGCGCCGGCAGCAGAAACGCGGCGGTCTTGCCGGTTCCGGTCTGGGCGCACCCTATGAGATCGCGCCCTTCGAGGAGATGCGGTATCGCGCGTTCCTGGATCGGGGTGGGGACGGCATAGCCCATGTCCGCTATCGCGTACTGCAGGCGCTCGTCGAGAGACCCGAAGACGTTCGCGGCGAATGCCGCCGGCGGCGGATCCTGCGGAACCGGCGGAACCGCAGGCGCGTTTTCGCGCTCGGCGAATCCGAAGCGCGGCTTTCCGCCGCGCCGCTGTCCGCCGCCGCGCTTTTTCCAGCGGCCGCGGAAACGCCCGCCGCCCCGGTCCGGCCTGCCGCCGTTTCCGCCGCGCCCCTTGCGGGGGAATCCCCCGCCTCCGTTTTCCTGTCTGCCCATATCCTATATGAATCCTTTGATTTTCGTGCGCAGAGAATCCCACAGCACCTTGCAGAACGCGCTCATCGGTATCGCAAGCAGCATTCCGAGAAACGTGTTGAACACCGTACCCCAGAAGAGGAACGAAAAGATGATCGCCGGATAGCTGAGTTTGGTCTTGCCGCCCTGGATGACCGGCGTGATGACCCAGCCGTCGAGGATCTGCCCGGCGCCCCACACCGCAAGCACGAGAATCGCGCGCGTGGAACTGCCGTCCGCGCCGAGGACCGCGAGAGGCAGCGCCACGGCGAGACCCACGGCGGAACCGAAGAACGGCACTATGTTCAAGGCCCCCAGCATGAAACCTATCAGGAATCCGTGCGGAAGATGCGCCACCCAGCGGAAACCCGCGCCGTAGAGACAGCCTTCAAGAAGGCAGATGAACACCTGGCGGCAGAAAAAGCCGCTTACGATGTCGCAGAACCTGTCGAACTGCTCGGCGATGAAATCCGCGGTCGCCGGTTTCAGCATCGGCAGATAGCCGACGACTTTGCGTCCGGTCACGGGCGGCATCGTAATAAAGCACACGAAGAATATGATCGTGAGAAGGGCGGAGAAGAGCCCCCTCGCCACGTTTGCCGCGCTTCTTCCGTACTGCACGGCGGATCCGCCCTTGCCGACGATGTCGCCGGCCGAAAGCTCCCGGGCGTATTTTTCCGGGTCGGCCAGGAAAAGCCTCACGCCGTCCGGCGCGCCGATGGAATCCGCAAGCGACACGATTTCGGGATGGGAATCCTTGACCCACCGGCCGGTCTTCGCCACGAGATCAGGCATGGAAGAGGCGAAATTGGCGATCTGGTTCACTATTTTGGGTCCGTAATTCACGGACACCACGGTCACCGGCGCGATGACTATCGCCATCATGGCTATCACGGTGAGCGCCGGATTGCGCAGCGGTTTGAGCATGAAATTGTAGAAAGGACGGAAAAGCACGGACAGCGCCAGCGCGCTAAGGAGCGGCACTACCGCGGAAGACACCCAACCCAGAAACCGCACGAGCAGCCATACCAGGGCGGAGGCGAAAAGCACCATCACCGAAAAGGCTACGGTGGAAATCGCCGCCGTGGCGAGCTTGTTCTGCGCGGGCGTGAACGCAAGTCCTCTGCGCTGGAACCGTTGCTCTTCCCGGGACGCCGCAGGGGCGCCGGCGGAGGGTGCTGAAGGCGCGGCGGGCACGGAGGATTCCGCCTGCGGTGCTGAATCGTTCTTTTCCATGGCGCAAGTATACCACAATGGAGCGGGCCGGACGGGAATTGCGGACCGGAGGGAAGAACGGCGCGGTGCGACTACAGGCTCTTCAGAAGCGCCGTGCAGCCTTCAAGGACGTCGGCGTAGGTCTCGTCGAAGTTGCCGGTGTACCACGGATCGGCGATGTCGCGTCCGGAACCGGCGAACGACAGGAGTTTCCTGATCTTCCCCGCATCCTCCGGAAACACGAGCCGCCGGAGATCGGCGATGTTGCAGTCGTCCATCCCTATGAGGAGGTCGTATTCCCGCGCCTTCGCGGCTGTGATGAGCCATGCACGACGCGGCGCGAACGGGATTCCCTCCGCCAGTAGCTTGCGGCGCGTGCCGTAATGGATATCGTTGCCGATCTCGTCTGTGTGCAGCGCGGCGGACTC
>CACYEO010000178.1 GCA_902773475.1 uncultured bacterium
TGTTTGGTTTTTAGACAGAATTTACAGAATTGACAGAATTGAGACAGGGTTTGAGTGTTTGAGTGTTTGGGTGTTTGAGTTATCGGGTGTTTGGGTCGGCGAGAAGGACGAAGGGGGCAAAAGAGACGGACGGGACAGGGTGGAAAACGCAGATGCGCCCACGAAAGCGGCAGTCTGCGTGGACGCCTTGCGGGCGGAAGGGCGATTTAGTATAATTTTCGCAACCGCGCGCGTCGCGCGCGCCAAAGAAAAGGAAAACGCACCATGAAGAAAACGATTCTTGCACTGCTCGTTTCCGCGGCGGCAATCTCCGGCTATGCGAAGGACTGCTGCGCGGCGAAAAATTCACCGGTCGGCAATTGGGGTATGAAACTTCCGTATTCCTCGATGAACGCCGGACACATGATCATCTCCAGCGGAGCCGACGGAAAACATTCCGCGCTCGTGCTCTGGCGCTGGGCTTCGCCTTCGAAAGCGCAGTCCTGCAAGGTGACCGGGTCGCTGTTCAGAGTGAAACTTTCCAACGGACTCGTCCTCAAGGGCAAGGTCTCGGGCGACAAGTTCTCCGCCAAGGCATACAACAAAAAAGGAGTGCTTGAAGGAGAAGTGCCCGGATGGCGCAATCCTCCGGCCGACGGATCCGTTTCCGTCAAAGACGCGAAATTCGGGGAGCCGGTCGATCTGCTCGCGGACGGACTCGACGGCTGGGAGACGATGAATCCTTCCGGCAAATTCGGCTGGTCGTTCAAAGACGGCGTTCTTTCGAACAGCCTTGGGCTCAAACCCGACGGCACCTGGGCGGGCGGCGGCGCGAACCTGCGGACCAAGCGCGGCGACTTCAAGGATTTCCGTCTGGAATACGACGTGCGCGTACCCAAAAATTCCAACTCCGGCGTATATCTGCGCGGCCGCTATGAAATACAGGTCGTGGACAGCTACGGCAAAAAACCGGACTGCCACGCCATGGCGGCGCTTTACGGCCGCATCACACCGTCCGTGGCCGCTGAAAAACCGGCCGGCGAATGGCAGCACGTGAGCGTGATTTTCTACAAGCACCGCCTGACAGTCGTGCTGAACGGCAAGACGATCATCGACGACAAGCCCGTCGAAGGCGTGACCGGCGGCGCGATGGACGCCGATGAAAATGCGTCCGGCCCGATTTATCTGCAGGGCGACCATTCGGACGCGGATTTCAAAAACATCAAACTCTATCCTGCGGTCGACTGATCCGGCACGGGCAAATCGCTGAGGGAAAAGACATGGCCTGTTTTACCGTTCCTCTTGCCGCCGGCGCGGCGGCCGGAATAGCCGGAAAAGCGCTCAAGCGCAAAAGTTCCCGCAATCCGTTCGCCGGCAAGCTCCACTGGCTTGTCAAAATGATGCTCGGCGGGAGCTTTCTGCTTGCCGTGGAACATGTCTGGCACGGCGAGGTGACTTGGCGCTTCCCCTTCTTGACCGCAGTGTCCGAGGGGCCTGAAGCCGCAAGGGAGATGCTTGGCGAGATGGCGACGCGCGGCGTTGCCATGGCTCTCGTCGTCGCCACCGCGTGGCTTGTCATGGTGGCGGTCTCCGCAGCCGCGGAGAGAAAGACCCGCTGCCATGTATGAAATCGCAGCCGTATGCGCGGCGTTTGCGTTTACCGCCGCATGGTTCGCCGGCGCGCGGCGCGGCAAGTCGCCAAAGGCCTTTTTCACCGCGATGATGATGTTCTGGGGCGCGGCGCTCATGTGGGGCGTCGACTGCGTTGCGGAAGCGCTCGACGGCAAACCGGCGTTCGACATGAGTGCGGATGCGGCGTGTCTTGCGGCGTTGATCCTCGCCTGCGGCCTCGGCGTGTTCGCCGTTCTGCGGTTTACGGAAATCCGCCGTGGGCGACTCTCCGCAGATTGACGCCGTCCGCCGGTTTTTCGCGGATGCCGATTCCGCCGCCGTCGCATTCTCCGGCGGCGTGGACTCGTCCCTGCTTCTCGACATCGCGCGTGAAGTTCTCGGCGGCAAGGCGCTTGCAGTCACTGTCGCCTCGCCGCTCGTCCCTTCCGCCGAAATCGAAGAGGCGGCGCGCTTTTGCCGCGAGCGGGGGATAAAACACGAAATCGCGGTTTTCGACCCTTTCGCCATCCCGGGATTCGCCGCCAATCCGCCCGACCGCTGCTACATCTGCAAACGCGCCGTATTCTCGCTTGTAAAAGACGTCGCGTCGAAACACGGCATTGCCGCCGTAGCGGACGGAACCTGCGCCGACGATTCCGGCGACTATCGGCCCGGCGCGAGGGCTTTGGCCGAACTTGGCGTGGCGTCGCCTCTGCGCGACGCCGGCATCGGCAAGACTGCGATCCGCGGCGAAGCGCGCGCTCGCGGAATCGCGGCGTGCGACAAGCCGTCATCGCCCTGTCTCGCTTCGCGGTTCGCCTATGGCGAGCGCATAACGCCGGAGGCGCTTGAGCGCATCGGAAAGGCCGAAACGTATTTGAAGGACATTGCGGCTGGATTGTCCCCCGCCGGAACCTTCCCGCCCCAGATACGTGTAAGGTACTGCGCCGGAGAAGCCCGCATCGAAACGGAGCCGCCCTTTGCTGAGATGTTCGCCGCCAAAGGGTCTGAAATCGCGTCAGCTTTCAGGAAACTCGGTTTTTCGCGCGCTGTTCTCGATCTTCAGGGATACCGCACCGGAAGTTTGAACGAATCCCTCCCCCGGGAAATACTCGACGCGGCCGCCTCCCCCGCGGCAAACGGTCGCGTCCCCCCGGACGATCTCGGCTTCGCCTGCGTCGATATCGACAGGGCGAGGCGCCAGGGCGCGCCAGAATCCATTTACGGCGCGGGAAAGACCGCACCGCAGATCGTAGCGATTCTGCGGTCGCTTTCGGCACGCGGGCAGACTCCCGTCCTTGTGACGCGGATCGATGCGGAGAAGAGCGCGGCGGTGGCTGCGGAGTTTCCCGGCTGGCGGTATTTCCCCGAAGCCCGCCTCGGGCGTCTCGGCGAGGCGCGCCGGCCGGACGGCTGCGGGGAAATAGCCGTAGTGTGCGCCGGGACGAGCGACATTCCCGTCGCCGAAGAAGCCGCGCTTGTCGCTGAGACGCTCGGCAGCAGAGTGCGCCGCGTGTACGACGTGGGCGTGGCTGGGATCCACCGCCTTTTGGACAAGGAAGACGTTTTGCGCCGGGCGCGCGTCGTGATAGCCGTCGCCGGAATGGAAGGCGCCCTCCCAAGTGTTGTAGGCGGACTCGTTTCGTGTCCCGTGATTGCCGTTCCTACAAGCGTAGGCTACGGCACGTCGTTCGGCGGCGTGACGGCGCTTCTTGCAATGCTCAATTCGTGTGCGGCCGGAATATCGGTCGTCAATATAGACAACGGTTTCGGCGCCGGCTTTCTCGCGCACCGGATAGACTGCGGAGGACGCTGACGGTGAAAATCCTGCACATAGACGCATCGATGGGCGCCTCCGGCGACATGCTCGCCGGCGCGCTTCTGGAATTGACCCCCGATCCCGCCGCCGCGCTTGCGGAACTGAACGCCATGGGCGTTCCGCATGTGGAATTTTCCGCCGTCCGCGCGGTAAAATGCGGAATCGCCGCCACCCGCCTGTCCGTAAAAGTCCGCGGCCTGGAAGAACACGAATACGATCATTCCCGCTCAGGCGCGGACTGCTGCCATTCCCATCAGCACCGGCATTCGCATCACGATTCCCGTCACGGCCACAGGTCTCTTGAAGAAGTTCTTGAAACCGCAGGCGGCCTTGCCGCGGATCCGGCGGTCAAGAAGTCGGTCGAGGCCGTGTACCGCGATATAGCGGCGGCGGAAAGCCGCGCGCACGGAAAACCCGCCGGAGAGATACATTTCCATGAAGTCGGCGCGCTCGATGCCATCGCCGACATCGCGGCGGTGTCTCATTTGATGCACAGGCTTTCCCCGGATCTTGTCACCTGCACCCCGGTCGATACGGGATCGGGAACTGTTGTGTGCGCGCATGGCGAGATGCCCGTCCCCGCACCCGCAACGGCGTTTCTGCTCGAAGGCATCCCGTCGTATTCCAGCGGGCTGCGCGGAGAATTGTGTACCCCGACCGGAGCCGCCCTGCTCAAACGGTTCGTCGCGGAGTTCCGTCCGCAGCCGCTTATGCGCGTCTCGTCTGTCGGCATGGGCGCCGGCTCCAAAGACTTTCCGAGAGCGAACATACTGCGGATTTTTTCCGGCGAGGCGGAAGACGCCTGGGATGTCGCGAAGATGTTGAAACTCGAATTCGAAACCGACGACATGACAGGCGAGGATGCCGCATTCGCCGTGGAACGGATTTTCGCGGCAGGCGCCAAAGACGTCTGCACCTCCCCCGTGTCGATGAAAAAAGGACGTCCCGGAATCCGCTTTTCCGTGCTTTGCCGCGAAGAAGACCGCGATGCGGCGCTTCGTGCGGTTTTCAAGCATACTACGACACTCGGAGTGCGCGAGATCGCCTGTGCAAGGCATGAACTGCGCAGGCGCGCGGAGACGGTACGCGTGGCTGGAACGGACGCGCGGGTGAAAACCGCCCTGCGCCCGGACGGTGAAAGTTCAAAGGCGGAATTTGACGATGCCGCGGCGCTTGCTCTGCGCGACGGCATTTCCATTTTCGAAGCGCGCGCGCGGATCGCGGCGGCGCGCTCCTAGGGAAGAATCACCGTTGCGGTGACCGGGAAGTGGTCGCTCGGATAGAGCTTCTTCCCGGGGCGCATGTCATTGTGCGTTTTGTAGTCCAGAACGCGCGTATTGCGCGGAACGTAGATGAAATCTATCCTGCGCCCGCCGCAGCGTTTGAAGAACGGGTTTGCAAGCGCGCCGTCATCGTCGAAACGCCCGTTGGGATGCAGAATGACGACGTTGCGTTCGACTTCCGGCATTGCCATCGCTTCCGTCGCGGGAACTTCAGGTTCTCGGATCCGCCAGTTGTTGTCGGTGCGCCACGAGCCGGCCGGCGGCGTTGCCGAGGCGTACATCGCGTTGTCGAGACGCGCGGTTATGATTTTGGCCGGTTCCTCCCTCTCGCCGCTGTTGAAATCGCCTGTCAGTATAAGCGGCAGCGAGCTTTCGTCCGGGCAAAGACGGTCCAGAATCAGGCGCGTTCCGTTTGCTTTTGCAGGCAGGCTTACGTGATCCGTATGGGTGTTTGCAAAACGGAATCGTTTTCCGGTCTTTTTGTCGACAAGCAGAACGCTTGTGCATATTCTGGGGCAGGCGGATTTCCAGCTGCGGCTGCCGGGCGCGTCTGGAGTTTCGGAGAGCCAGAACGTTTCCGCTTCTTCGGCCGCGAAGCGGCTTTTCCTGTACATGACCGGGGAGTATTCGCCGGATTTCCTGTCCTTGCCGCGCGCGCATCCCGCGAATGAATATCCGGGGAAGCGTTCTTTCAGATATTCAAGCTGGTCCGGGCAGACTTCTTGCAGCCCGATCACGTCGAGATTCATCTTTTCGACAAAGGCGCAGAAATCCTCGCGGCGCTCCTTCCAGGCGTTTTGAGTCCCTTTGTCGCCGGAAGAGCAGCGGATGTTGTATGTGCCGACGCGGAACGATCCGTCGAAAGATTTCTTCCCTTTCGCGGAAGTTTGCAGCGAAGCTGCGGACAGAGCGGCGATGGCCGCACACAGGATTTTTGCGTTTGACATTTCTGCTCCTTCGGCGACGGGTGTTCCCGCCGCGCGTGAATGACTGTGATTTTAACATTTCCCGCCGCCGTCCGCAATCGGGAGATTGTTGGACGCTTCTTCAATACCAATTTCCAATTGGCAACATTGGCATTTGCAACACTTCCACAATGGCAACATTCAACAACCCAAACACTTTCTGACGGGCCGCCCGGTGGTCGGCCCCTACCGACCCAAACACTCAAACACTTCTCCCGCGGTGTGCTCAAGTGAAACGCGGCCATAACAGCCCCAATCGTGTGCCCGTCCGGGAAGGCGCATTGCGCTCGCGCCGCAGTTTCCTTTCCGGCTCGCCGCAATCGGTCGCTTAAACGCCGATTCTGCGCGATGTCTCGCGACATCGCTTACACGGTGCGCCCAGCCTGCCAACCCAAACACCCGATAACCCAAACACTCAAACCCTGTCTCAATTCTGTCAATTCTGTAAATTCTGTCTAAAAACCAAACACCCAAATACTCAAACACTCAAACACTTCCTCTTCTATACACGCGCGGGAATTTGCGAATTGGGCAGATGCGCCCGTGGCCCCTCAAGCGCGATTTTGGTATAATTGCGCAGGTTTACCTTAATGAAAAGGCGCGGAAGCGCCGGATTAGGAGCGTAAAATGGTTGAAAAACAACTTTTGGAAAGGCGGACCTTGTGAATACAGCGGGTATCTTGTTTTGCACAGCCTGCATTTTAATTGGCTTTCGGAAAGAGGTTGTAAACAATGTTTCAGATATAAATGAGACCGCTGCGTCAAACGGAGAATCCCGTCCCGGATGCGATTTCGCCAGCGGCACGGCATTTGTTCTTGGATTTGACATGGACGCAGTGCGCGAGGCTGTGCGATCAGACGTCATAAACTCCATGCGCAATGTCAATGCAGATGAGCAAGAGTCTGAAATCGCCAGGCGTGTCGATGAAATTGGGCGGAATATCGATGATTACCGCGTAATTGGCGTCATCCGCCGCCGTTTGAGTAGAATAGGCGTGGGAGAACCGGCAATTGGGGTTTCCGGGATCAGGATGGGACTCCGTGTGTACGTGCGTGTTCCAGTTTTGGATAGACAAAAAACCGACGAGTTGCGCAGGCTTCTACAGACGGCGGGAATGCTTGAATTCCGTCTTCTCGCGCGCGACAACGACAGGCTGGTCGGCGAGTTTCTCGCCTCCCCCGACGCTCCCTTCGGCTACGTGAAGGCGGCGGGCGGCTACCAGCCGGCGAGCGATTTCGCCGTGAA
>CACYEO010000179.1 GCA_902773475.1 uncultured bacterium
CGCAACTGCTCGCGCTCGCCGTCTGTCAAAGGACGCTTGGCGGCAAGCCGATCTTTAAGCGAGTCAATTTCCGCAATGCGTCCGCGCAGCCCGACAGGAATACCCAGAGCGCGCATCGTCCGTCCGTCGCGGGGCTTCACGACAGACTGCGGGATTTTCCACAGCTTGCCATTGCGGACAGCCCCTTCAACCTGTCCGTTTTCGCAGAGAACACGCACCCTGCGGTCGGATATTCCCCACCGCCTCGCCGTTTCCTCGCTCGAACAATATACTATTCCGTCTTCATTCATGCCGCACAATATATCACATTTGCGGAATAATAGCAACGGCGATTTTGAGAATCATCGCAAACATATCATTCCGAAAAGAAAAAGAACCAATAGAGCAGTCTATGAGAAGTTCAAGGACGGCACCATCAAGGGCATCTCCGGCGAGATTCCGTTCGAGATTTCAGATGGCTCGTTTGTCATGAGACGCGAGACGGGAGACGAAAAGAGAGACATATAGACGATAGACTTGTCGTACTCATGTCTCGTGTCCCGCATATCGCGCCGATCGACCCCTCGCGCAAAAAACGAACGCCTTTCCGCATTCTTTGAACGCCTCCGCTCTTCCTGTCCGTCGTCCGCCTGCCGGGGCGTGGAAAAATCGCGGCCGGCACAAACTGTCCGGAGGCGGAAAATCCTATGACATGCCGCAAGGAATGACATGACTTTCGCAAATCGCGCGGCTGCCACAGCGCGGGGGCTTTTTGCTATAATAGACGCCTGTTCTTCCAAGGAGAGAAAATGAAAGACCTCAAAGCCGCGTACAGAACCATAGAGCGCGACCATTTCGCGCCTGAGATGGAAATCAGTTTCATTGACGGGGACAAGCGCCAGACTTTCCGCTACGAGAAAGTGACGTGGAACATCGGCGGCGAGGAGAAAGGCCTCCGCTACGGGGAAAACCCCGGCCAGGAAGCCGCCCTGTACCGCCTTGCAAACGGGAATCTCGTACTCGGGGAAGTGGAAATGCTTTCCCCCGGTGCGCCGCTCGCTTCCGTTCCCGAACTTCTCCAGAGCGGCAAGCACCCCGGAAAGACCAACATCACCGACGCCGACAACGCACTGAACATTCTGCGCTACCTCATGGAAAAGCCCGCCGCGGTGATCGTGAAGCACAACAATCCGTGCGGCGTGGCGCTCGGCTCCTCGCTCGCCGAAGCATACTTCCGCGCAAACAAGGCCGACCGTCTGGCCGCGTTCGGCGGATGCATAGCGCTAAACCGCGAATGCGACATCGAAACCGCGAAACTCATAGTGGAAAACTACGCCGAGGTGGTTGTTGCGCCGGAGTTCGCGCCCGGGACGATGGATCTTTTCGCGACAAAGAAGAACCTGCGCGTCTTCCGCATCGGCAACATGTCCAGACTGCGCGACTACGTGGCTAAACACGTGGTGGACTTCAAATCGCTGATCGACGGCGGCATAGTGGCGCAGACATCCTTCTGCGCGAACGCGCGCAGGCCGGAAGACATGATGCCCGCCGCCGCCACGCGCAAAATCGTCGACAAAGCGACCGGCGCGGAAACGTTCGAAGAACACAAGATCGCGCGTCTGCCCACGGCGAAAGAATACGAAGATCTCGTTTTCGGATGGCTCGTCGAGGCTGGTGTCACATCCAACTCCGTGCTCTATGTGAAAGACTGCGCGACTGTCGGCATCGGAACAGGCGAACAGGACCGCGTGGGCGTGGCCGAAATCGCGCGCGACAAGGCGTACACGAAACACGCCGACTGGATCGCGTGGGAGAAGTACGGCAAGCCGTACAACGACCTGCGCCTCGCCTTCGGCGAAGAAGACGGCGCGAAAAAGCAGGCCGGAATCATGGAGCAGACGCGCGCCGAGAAGGGCGGTCTGCCCGGCTGCGCGATGGTCTCGGACGCATTCTTCCCGTTCCGCGACGGCGCGGAAGTGGGCATACGCGAAGGAATAACTTCGATAGTCCAGCCCGGCGGCGCGATCCGCGACTGGGACGTGATAGACTGCTGCAACGCGGCGGGGGTTGCCATGGTGTTCACCGGGCAGCGCTCGTTCAGGCACTGAAACCGCAGGCGAAAACCAGAAACAAGGCACTGTGCTAAAACCATGAAACCGTTGAACATCATCGTGTGCGGGAGCATCGTCCCCGACCCCCTCCAGACTCTCGAACCCGTGGAGACGCCGCAAGGCCCGGCGCTCAAGAACGAACAGATGCTGCCCGCAGTGCTCGATCCGTGGGCGGCATGCGCGCTGTACGAAGCCGCCCATCTCGCGGCATCCACGCCAGGCTCGCAGGTGACGCTCGTTTCCGCAGGCCCCGCGCCCAAACTGCGCCAGCTGATGATGAGCGTGGCGCAGAAGGCACCGTTCGCGCTCGTGGCGGTGAACGCGCCCGCAGGCGGCTTCGCCGACGCGCGCGCCACTGCTGCGGAACTCGCCAAGGCGATCAAGGCTATCCCGGGGCTCGACATGTCAAACGTCCTCCTTTTCGGCGGATGCTCGTCCGCCGCGCGCGACGCCGGCGTTACGATGCAGTTCCTCGCCGAAGAACTCGGGATATCCGAGTTCTTCCAGGCGGTCGATGAATTGAAATTCTCGGAAGACGGCTCCTTTACGGTCCTCGAACGCATCGAGGGCGGCAGCTACCTGAAAAGTTCGTGCAAGACGCTTCCCGCCGCGATCGGCTGGGCCACCGGCTCCCTGCCAGAGCCGCCAAACAATCCGCGCACCGGCATGATGAACATGCCGAAGATCATGGCCGCGCTCGCGAAGGCGCAGCCGGCGGCTCCGGCGGCGGGCGGCGCAAAATACCTTAAGACCGAAATACCCTCGTCCAAGCGCGACACGCGCATCGTGAAAGACATGCCGGAAGAGGAAATCGCGCGCGAAATAGTCCAGTGGATCCGCGGCTGAACAGGGAAAGGAACGTGCAAATGAAAATACTCGTACTTGTACACAACGGGCCGGACGGCAAGATCGCGAAAGCCGCGCTCGAAGCCGTCGGCGCGGCGCAGTCTCTCGGCGGGGAGATTTCGGCTGTGAATCCGGTCGGAGACGTTCCGCTCCATTCACTGGACGTTCCGGCGCTCGCGACTGCGATAAAATCAAGCGGCGCGGACATCGTGATCGCGCCGGGGACTTCGCGCTTCGCGCGCTCGCTGCCTGCGGCGGCGTTCCGCGCGGGGGCGGAAATCGACACGCACATAACAGCGGTGTCGAACGGACCGGAAGGCGTGACAGCCCAACGCTGGGCGTACCGCCAGCGCATACTCTGCACGATAACGCGCTCGGCCCGTCCCTGGGTGCTGATGACGGACTGCGGCGTGTTCGCCCCGGCGGAAGAAGGCTCGTTCACAGTGGAGAACGCCGCGCCGGTGCAGGCGACGGCATCTTCCGAATGCCTCGGCACGCAGGCGGCAGTCGCCGGCGAACAGACCATCAGGCCGGACGCCGAAGTCCTTTTCGTGGCAGGCGCGGGATGGACCAAGAAGCAGGCCGACGGTGCGACACATCCGGGGGAGGCGGCCGCTCTCATAAAAGACTTCCTTGCGGCCTCCGGCGCTTCGCTCGGAAGTTCAAAGAGTCTGGTGGAAATCGGCGACGAAGCCAAAGAAGCGTTCGGATTCATGAGCCACATGAACCAGGTGGGGCAGACCGGCGCGACGCCGCGCCACAAGAAAGGACTTTCCACATGCTGCCACGGCGAAGAGCCGCACGTGGTGGGATGGCGCTTTATAACCGAGCGGCGGGCCGTCAACATCGACGCAAACTGCGGCTGGGCGCAGGGCAAGGCCGACGTCCTGTACGTGGCCGACGCTTTCAAAGTAATGTCCCTTGTCAACGGAATGCTCAAGCCATGAGCGGAGAAGAAAAAGACAACAAGGCGGAAAAGCCCTGCGAAGCGCAGCCCGCTCCGGAAAAGACGGGCGGAGAACGGAACGCGCCGCCGGACGGCGCCGCGCCCGCGAACGCCGCGCAGCCTGGAAACAGCGCGCCCGGAAGCGCATCCGGCCCCCAGACGCAGAAACGCGAGGAACGCGCGGAGGACGAGGGGCGGAAGTTGAACGCCGGCAAGCCGGAAACCGCGTGGGGAAGGGTCCGCTGGCTGATGTCGAACGAGCGCACGGGAATGGTGCAGTTCGTGAAATACGCTATCGTAGGCGGATTTACGACGCTTCTGAACTTCACGATATTCATGATTCTCGCGATCACGTGTCTGAAGTGCCTCACCGAAGCGGAAAGTTCAAAGACGTTCCTCGGGATTTCCTTCGATTTCCCGCATGTAGGCGCGGACTATCCCAACTGGCTCAGAGCGTTCAAGAGCGTAGTCGCAAGCGCGATCGGGTTCGGCCTGTCGAACATCCTGTGCTGGCTGCTCGACCGCTGTTTCGTATTCAAGCCCGGCAGGCACAAGATATGGCGCGAGCTTCTGTTCTTCGTATCGGTGGCGGGCGCCGCCTGGGCGTCGGGTTCTCTGATACAGTGGATTCTCATACGCTATGCGGACAGCCCCACTCTGCCCGCCTTCGCCGCGAACATCGTCACGGCGGTGCTCATGAACTTCCTAATGCGCAAATTCTTCGTGTTCAAGAGGTGACGATGGGGAAGAAACTCTGCATCATCGCGGCGGCAATCCTCGGAATCGCGCCGGTTGCGGCCGCCGCCGACGCGGCGTTCGGCGGATGGGACGATTCCGCCGAATGCATAGACCCCTGGTACGCCGGGACCGGAGCGCAGATCCTGCTGCCCGGCTCCGGACTGAAACTAGACAAACCGTACGCGCAGTCGCTTTTCGCCGGAATGCAGCTGAGCGACGCGTGGGCGGTGGAGTTTTCGGGGCTGTGCGCGCCGAACGCGACCATGCGCGGCGTGGGCGGATCGTCCGCCGTGTGGGGCGCCGGGACGCGCGCGCTGTGGTATTTCGGCGGAGATCTCATCGGATACGAACGCTTCGCCCCCTGCCTCAGCTTCGGCGCGGAGGCGTACGGCGCGCGGCGGTTCGGATTCGCCGGCGGCAAGAGAGCCGCCGGCGGACCGTCGGCGGGAATCATGTTCTACTGGCACCTCGACGACAGCTGGTCGCTCCGCGCCGGCGCGCGGATGTCGTTCCTGTGCGGCTCGCGCGTGGAAACGGTTGCGTGCGCCGGAATCGGCCTCGCGTATTCGTGGGGCGGCAGGAACGACGACCTGAAAAACGACTGATGCCACCGCGATGGACACGCTGCGGAAATACGTTTTCTCCTCGTTCCTGACAGCTTTCCTGCTGTCGTTTCTCGTGCTTACGTTCGTGCTCACGATAGGCCTGCTCGTGCAGATCGTGGGATTGATGCTGCGCGGCCTGCCCATATCGCAGGTCATTCGCTTCATCTGCATCGGATTCCCCGAAACCATGCAGTGGACGGTGCCGCTTTCTCTGCTTGCTTCTTCCGTGCTCGTGTTTTCACGGCTTTCGGCCGACAGCGAAATCGCTGCAATGCGCGCGTGCGGCGTGAACATAGTGCGCGTGGCGATGCCGCCCGTGCTGTTCGCGGTTTTCTGCACCGCGCTATGCGCCTGGGTGAATTTTGAAATCGTTCCGCGCGCGCACACCATGCGCAGGCAGCTCAAATCCTCCGTAAACGTGGAAACCGCCGTAAACCTGCTGGAACCGGGCCGCATGATAACGGATTTCCCCGGCGTGAAACTGTACTTCGAGAAGAAAGACGACGAATCGAGCAGAATCCTGTACGGCGCGAGCGCCTACGAAACCACCGACCCCAAATGCCCGCGGTACATTTCCGCGTCCAAGGTGCAGGTGTTCCAGGACGGCGCGGATGTACAGCTGGACATGTACGGCGTGACGATAAGCCCGATAGACGAAAAGACCCCCGGAACGGCGCGCATCGGACGCTTCAGCCAGACCTTCACAAACGTGCTGAAGACCACCAAATATTTCCTGCGCGAAAAAGATTTCCGTTTCCGCGACATAATCGAACGCATCGGAAAGGCCGACGCCGATGTCGCCAAGACCGAAGCGGAAGGTCCGGCCGCGTTCAAAAAGATCATCGGCAAGGAAATAGTAGACGGCAGCGGGGCCGCCGCGGCGCCAGACGCCCCGGACGCGGAGGAGGCGTGGCGCAAAACGCTGAAGGCGCAGAAAAAGTGGGCGTCGGAGTTGAAAGTGGAATTCATGAAACGCATAGTCGCTGCGACGGCATCGCTGTGCTTCGTGCTCATAGGCATACCCCTCGGGATAAAATCCCAGCGCAAGGAGTCTTCGGCGGGAATGGGGCTTGCGCTTCTCGTGGCGCTCGGCTTCTATCTTTCACTGATACTGGCGACGAGCATGGGGAAATATCCGGCGGCCCATGCGCACTGGCTGATATGGATTCCGCCCGCGGCTGGCATGTACCTTGCGTTCAGGCTTATCCGCAGACATCTATAGCCCGGCCGCCCGCCGGAACCGAATCCGCGGCTTGCGGCTGGAAAAAACACGAGGCATTTGATAGAATCGACGCAACGAAAGGACTCGCAAAAATGAAAATGAAAATGCTCTTGACGGCCGCACTCCTCGCGGCAATGCCGGTTGCGGCCTCCGCCGCTGAAAAACAGAACAACAGCGACGGCGGGCTCTGGCTTCCGCTGGGTCTGTCGATAATCGCGCCGCCGGTGCAGCTGCCAAGCCCGTCGCATACCGTAGCCGGCGGCATGATCAACCTGGGGTACGGCCAGATTCAGAACATCGCCATACTCGATGCCGGGATAGCAAACAATGTCACCGGCACGATGGCGGGACTGGAAGTGGGCGCAGTGAACATCGCAGAAAACGCGTACGGCGTGCAGGCTGGAGCGGTAAATGTCGCAAGCGTCACGGTCGGAGCTCAAATCGGAGTGCTGAATTTCACCGGCGAACTCCACGGCATCCAGATCGGCGTGCTCAATTTCAGCGACTCTGGCGGCGCGCTCGTCTTCCCGATAATAAACATCGGCTTCTAATCCCCGCCGCCGCGTCGTCGCGGAGAAGGCCTTCCCGCCGATAGCGGCGCCGTCAGTCGCAGAGCGCGCAGGCGGCGAGGCCGCCGAGCGCGGTTTCGCGGAACTTGGCGTTCATCCCGCGCCCGGTTTCGAGCATCGCGGCGAACGCTTCGTCAAGCGTGACTTTTTGCTTCCCCGGCGTTGAGAGCCGCGCGAGCATCGCGGCGTTGCAGGCGGTGCATGCGCCGACAGCGTTGCGCTCTATGCAGGGGATCTGCACATAGCCGTCCACGGGATCGCACGTAAGACCCAAGTGGTGTTCCATCGCTATTTCGGCGGCCACCCCTACGAGTTCCGGCGACAGCCCGTCCGCAAACGCCATCATCGCGGCGGCCATGCACGACGCCACGCCGACTTCCCCCTGGCAGCCGACTTCCGCGCCGGAGATAGAGGCGTTCGTCTTCGCAATCGTTCCGATCACGCCGGCGACAAGCAGCCCGTCCTGCAAAGTCTCAAGAGGGACTTTGCGGTCTTCGCGCAGGAAATGCACAACTCCGGCGAAAAGCCCGGAAGCGCCGCCGGTGGGGGCGGTGACAACCCTGTTGCCTGCCGCGTTCTCTTCGGCGGCGGCAAGCGCGTATGCATCAAGCCGCGCAAGGAAGCCGCAGTCGGCCATCGTGGTTCCGGCGAGCCGCAGCACGTGTTCCGCGCGGCGTTCCAGGCGGAGCGGGCCCGGGAGCCTGCCGATGGTGGCGAGGCCGCGCGCGACGGATTCCTCCATTGCGTCGAGTATGGCCTTTTCGCGCGCACGGATCTCCTCCGCGGCGCGTCCCGTAACGGCCTTTTCGTTTTCCATCGCGATTTCGGCCGGGGGGAGGCCGTATTTGTCCACGAGCCGCAGGAAGGTCGCCCAGTCCCTGTAGCGGTATGCGGCTTCGCCGGGCTCGCGAGAATCGGCGTCGCGGGGATTCTCGTATTCTACGGCTCCGCCGCCCGTGGAATACGCGACATCCTCGAACACGGTTTCGCCGTCGGCGTCGAGCAGCCGGAATTTCATCGCGTTCGCATAGCGGTACGGATTCGCCTCGCGCCTGCGCAACGCAATCGACTCCGCTTCAAGGCGCACCTGTCTGCCGCCGAGCGGGATGTCATACCCGCCGCCGGGCGGGAGAAGCGCGTGCAGCCAGTCCGTGTCGCACGTTTCCGGTTCGGCGCCGAGCAGTCCGGCCGCCACGGCCTTGTCCGTTCCATGCCCTTTCCCGGTGAGAGCGAGAGAACCGTACAGATCCACCGAAACGCGCACGGCCCTGTCAAGGACGGCCTGGGGGAGGGAGGCGCAGCGGCGGACGAATTCGCGCGCGGCGCGCATGGGCGCGATGGTGTGCGACGATGACGGCCCCGGGCCGATGCGGAATATCTCGAGAACGCTTGAATTTATGCAGTAGGGCATCAGCGCTCCCCCTGCATGTCGCACAGCCTGCGGTAAATGCCTCCGGCGGCGTAGAGTTCGTCGTGTGTGCCGCGCTCGGCTATCCTGCCGCGATCCATCACGAGTATCATGTCGGCGCGGCGGATCGTGGAAAGGCGGTGCGCAATGGCGAATGTGGTGCGGTTGCGCATGAGATTGTCGAGGGCGGACTGCACAAGCCGCTCCGTGACGGTGTCGAGCGCGGATGTCGCTTCGTCGAGTATCAGGATGGGCGGGTTTTTGAGTATGGCGCGGGCTATGGCGATGCGCTGGCGCTCGCCGCCGGAAAGCGCGAATCCTTTTTCACCGGCGTTTCTGGCGTAGCCTTCGGGCTGCGCCATGATGAAATCGTGCGCGTTGGCGAGTTTCGCCGCGCGCACAACGTCCTCGTACGTCGCCGATGGCGAACCGTAGCGGATGTTCTCTTCTATCGTATCGTTGAAAAGCAGTGTTTCCTGCATTACGGAACCTATGAGATTGCGCAGATCGGCCACGTCAATCCGCCGCGCGTCGGTTCCGTCCACGAGCACTTCGCCGTGCGAGGGATCGTAAAAGCGCGAAAGAAGCGCCGCGAGCGTCGATTTCCCGGACCCCGTGGAACCGACCACCGCAACCATTTTGCCGCGCGGCAGAGCGAACGACGCGCCGGAAACAGCGTCGGAATCCGCGCCGGAGTAGCGGAAAGACACGTCGCGGAACTCGATGGAATCCGAGAACTCCGTTTTACGCACAGGATTCTCGGGTTCGGGCAGTTCCATCGAAACGTCGAGAAGCGAGAAAATGCGAGCAAGGGAGGCTCGCCCCGTTTCGAGCTGCACCTGCAGCTGCGCAAGCTGCTTCATCGGCTTGTAGATTATCAGAAGCGGCGCGAGCATTGGGACGATGGACGAAAGCGAAACATGCGCAAAGAAGCACCAACCCATGAATGCGCAGATCAGCATTATGCCGACAGCCTCCACGGCGGGGCCCACGAGTTGAGCCATGCGCACGGCGCGGAGTGTGGATTTCAGGAGCGAATCGTTCAGTTCGCGGTATCTGCCGTTCTCCGCCTCCGCCGTGTCGTACGCCTTCACAACGCGCACGCAGGTGAGCAGTTCGTGGATTTTCGATGTAATGACGGAATTGCGTTCAAGCGAACGCTTGGACCATTTCCTTATCTTGCGGCTGAGCGCTACGACCGGAAGAAGAAACATCGGAAAACCGACGACTATTATCAGAAGGGTCGGCAGCATGTCGTTCGCCACGGCGAACCACGCTACGTATCCAATGGAAACGGCGATTTCAAACGGAGCGCGCGCAAGTTCGGTGAGCACCTGCTGAATGATCATCTGCACCTGCGCCGGATCGCTCGTTGCGCGCGACATAAGCTGACCGACGTCTATCTTGCCGAAAAATTCAAGCGACTGCCGCTGCACGTGCTTGAGCATATCCACGCGCAAATCGGCCACAACGTGCGAACCCGACCATGTAAGGCAGTACTGGTTCAGGAATACCAGAACAAGACGCGCAAGCGCGACAAGCGGCACCACAAGGACTATCATCAAAAGAAGCGCCGGGCTTATGCCGCCATCGTCGGCATGCACGTCCAACCCGAGCCTTGCCGCCCATTTTTCGGCCTGCTTGAACCAGCCCGGCATTTTTGCGGCTTTAGCCATGGACGCCGGAAGCGCCGGGACGGCCTGCTCCGGCGGTTTTTCGGCGACATTCCGTCCGTTGTCCGGCACTGCCGTTCCAGCGGCCTTTTCGGCCTGTGTCTGCTGCGCCGGACGTTCGTTTTCTGAAACTTCGTCAAGCGCAGGCTGGATCGTCTGGTACAGCGGCAGAAGCGTTCCAGCCGTCAGCACGCCGCAGACAATACCGACTATGATGCGCAAACGGTATCTGCGCGCATAGCCCCACAGTCTGCCGTAGGCCTCGCGCGCCGTATACTCGCGATCGAAAAACTCTTTTCGGAAAGAGCTCATGCAAGATACCTTTCAGCTTCAAGAGCGGCCATCGCCCCCGTCCCGGCGGCTATCACCGCCTGCTTGTACAGAGGATCCGCAACATCGCCTGCCGCGAAGACTCCCGGGACCGATGTTTTCGTCCCTGCGGTCTTCAAATATCCGTTTTCGATTTCAAGCAACCCCTCGAAAAGCGAAGTATTGGGAACGTTTCCGATCGCGACGAACGCTCCGGAACAGGGAATCTCGCGCCTGGTACCGTCCGCGGAAGCGACTTCGACAGACTCGAGCCTGTCCCCGCCTTTGAATTCCACAGGAACGCAGTTCCACGCGAATTTCACTTTTTCAAGCGCAAAAACCCTGTCCGCAAGCGCTCTCGACGCGCGCAGAGAATCCCTGCGGTGCACGACAGTAACGGAACTGCAAATGCGGGCGAGATAGATTGCATCCGATATCGCTGTATCGCCGCCGCCGATGACGACAACGTCGCGCCCTTTGAAGAACGCTCCGTCGCACACGGCGCACGCTGAAACCCCGCGCCCGCGCAGCCGTGTCTCGCCGGGGATGCCGGTCCAGCGGGTACTCGCGCCGGTGCAGACCACCAGAGCATCGCATTCAAGCTCGCCATTCACCATAAGGGAAAGCTTCTTCTTGCCTGCGGAAAAATCCGCGCCGACGGCCTCGTCCATCAGGAAGCTGGCGCCGCAGCGCTCCGCCTGTATCCTCATCGCGACCATCAAATCCTGTCCGGAAATCTGTCCGGGGAAGCCAGGAAAGTTTTCTATTTCGGCCGTCTGCGCAAGCTGGCCGCCGGGCTGCATTCCCTCGACAACGAGCGGGGAAAGTCCGGCGCGTGCGGCATAGATGGCGGCGGAAAGTCCGGCGGGGCCGGAACCGAGAATGACGATTTTTTCTTTCACGCCGCAAGTTTACCAAACCAACGCGCCCGCCGCCATACCGCGATTGCCTGAATTAAGTTCATCCGCGCAAGAAGAAGAAATGCGGGCGTAGAGTAAACGAAAGGCGCGCCTGCAATTCGCAGACGCGCCTTTGCGCATTGACGCACCGAAGCGTTACTTCGCTTCAGCCGTCTCGGCGGGTGCGGCTTCTTCCGTCTTTTCAACCGGTTCGGCCACGTAGACCCACTGGAGAATCGCCATCGGCGTTCCGTCGCCGCGGCGGTTCCCGATCTTGAGAATACGCGTATATCCGCCGTTGCGGCCTTCAAGCTTGGGAACGACTTCGTCGAAGAGCTTCTTCACGCAGTTGCGAGGCTGCACAAGGCGCGACGCGCAGAGACGGCGCGCGGCGACCGTGCCTTTGCGGGCAATGGTGACGAGCTTCTCGGCGTCCTTCCTGGCCTGCTTGGACTTGGGAAGCGTGGTTTTCACGGAGCCGTTGATGATAAGGTTCGCCACGAGGCTCTTCATAAGCTCTTCGCGGTGGGCCGTGTCGCGGCCGAACTTCTTTGCTACACACTGATGGCGCATGGATGTCTATCTCCTGGCGATTTCACTTCTTTTCGAGAAGCTCGGGGTCGAACTTGTAGCCAAGGCACAGACCGAGCTGTTCGAGCTTGTCTTTGATTTCATTGAGCGACTTCTTGCCGAAGTTGCGGTACTTGAGCATGTCGGCTTCCGTCTTCATCGCCAAATCGCCGACGGTCGTGATGTTGGCGCTGTTGAGGCAGTTGGCAGCACGGACGGAAAGTTCGATCTCGTTCACGGACATGTTGAGGAGCTTGCGCAGACGGTCGCGTTCCGAATCGGAATGCGCCGCGACGTCGTCGAACTCCAGAACCTCTTCCGAGAAATCAACGAACACGTCAAGATGGTGACGGAGGACGGCGGCGGCTGTGCGGAGAGCCTCGTCGGGCGTCACACGGCCATCCGTCCAGATGTCAAGCACCAGTTTCTCGTAGTCCGTACGCTGGCCGACGCGGGTGTTTTCCACGAGGAAGTTGCAACGCGTGACGGGCGAGAAAATCGAGTCGATCGGTATGCGGCCGATTTCCTGTTCGGGGGTCTTGTTGCCCTCGGCCAGGCAGAAGCCGCGTCCGTTGCGCACCTCGCACTCCATCTTCAGCACGCCGTCCACGTCGAGCGTGGCGATCTCCTGCTGGGGATTGAGCACTTCGATGTTGTTTTCAGCCGCGAAATCCCCGGCCGTGACGGTGCACGGCCCGTGCTTCTCGAGTTTAATCGAGACGGGATCGCGGGAGAATGTCTTGAGCTGGACTTTCTTGAGGTTGAGGATGACGTCGGTGACATCTTCCGTCATGCCCGGCAATGTGCAGAACTCGTGGGCCGCCCCTTCGATTTTCACGGAGCAGATGGCGCATCCCTCGATGGAAGAGAGAAGCACACGGCGCAGCGAGTTGCCAATTGTGCGGGCGTATCCAATTTCAAACGGCTCGGCTATGAAACGCGCATACTTGCTGGAAGACTCCGCCTCGTCCTTCTGGACGCGGCGCGGCATTTCAAAACGGCTTAAGCGAATCGGCATTGTATACTCCCAGATTCAAGGGGAAGGTTTGCAGGCGGGTTCTTCTGCTGTCGCAGAAAAATCCGTCAGCGCGAATAGAATTCGACGATAGCCTGCTCGTCCACCGTTTCGGGAATCTCTTCCGTTTCGGGAAGGCGGGCAAACGTGCCGGACTTCGTGTTCTTGTCGAACTCAACCCAGGCGCACGCCGCCTGACGCGGCGTTTCGAGAATGTCGACCACCGCGCGCATGTCTTTGTCGCGCTCGCGGACGGCAATCGTCTCGCCGGGACGGACGATGTAGGAGGGGATGTTGCAGATCTTGCCGTTCACTTCAATGTGGCGGTGGGACACAAGCTGGCGCGCTGCAGGGCGGGTAGGAGCCAGACCCATGCGGAACACGACATTGTCAAGGCGGCTCTCGCAGAGGCGCATCAGATTGTCGCCCGTGTTGCCCTGCATCGCACGCGCCTTCTCGAAGAAGCGGCGGAACTGGCCTTCACGCATTCCGTAGATGAACTTGGCCTTCTGCTTTTCCTTCAGCTGCGTGCCGTATTCGGAAAGTTTCCTGCGGCGGTTGCCGCCGTGCATTCCCGGCGGGAAATTGCGGCGTTCAAGCGTCTTGTCGGGACCGTACAGCGGCTCGCCGAAACGGCGCGAAATCTTCGTCTTGGGACCAGTATAGCGACCCATCTTCAAACCCTCCGGCGTTTGCGGGGACGGCAGCCGTTGTGCGCGATCGGCGTGCAGTCGGTGATCATTGTTACGCGGATGCCGGCGGACTGGATGGCGCGAACGGCCGATTCGCGGCCCGCGCCCACGCCCTGCATCCGGACTTCGCATTCGTGCATGCCTTTTGCGACGGCTATGCGCGCGGCGTCCTGCGCCACGACCGTAGCGGCGAAAGCCGTGCTCTTGCGCGACCCCTTGAAGGACGCCTTGCCGGCGGAACTCCAGGCAATCACGCCGCCGCGGGCGTCTGCGATCGACACCTGCGTATTGTTGTAGGTAGAACGGATGAATGCGATTCCGGCGGGAATCGACTTGCCGCGGGAACGCTTCGCCGCGGCGGGGGCCTCGCCCTCGGCGGCGGGAACTGCGGGAGCCTGCGCTTCAACCGGCGCGGCGGCTTCGGGCTTCGTTTCTTCGCTCATTTATTTGTCGGTCCTTACTTGGTGGAGCGGTTTGCCGCCGGCGACGCCGCCTGCGTGCGCTTGGCTCCCTTGCGGGTGCGCGCGTTCGTGCGGGTGCGCTGGCCGCGCACCGGAAGATTGCGCTTGTGGCGCAGCCCGCGGTACGTGCCAATGGATATGAGACGGCGGATGTTCTGCGAAACCTCGCGCCGCAAATCGCCTTCCACGCGGTACTTTCCTTGAATGTACTGCGTAATCGCGTGAATCTCGTCTTGCGTGAGATCGTCCGCCTTCTTGGCGAGATCTATTTTGCAGGCACCGAGGACTTCGTCCGAACGGGCCGGCCCGATTCCGTGGATGTACCGGAGCGCATAGCGCACTTGCTTCTTGCCGGGAATGTCCACTCCCATCAGTTTCGGCATGACTGTTCTTCTCCTTAACCCTGACGCTGTTTGTGGCGGGGATTCGTGCAAATCACGCGCACGATTCCCTTGCGGCGGACTATGCGGCAATGCTCGCACATGCGTCTTACTGAACTACGGACTTTCATTGATTCTGCCTTTTACGTGGTCAAAGTGAGTGCATATTATCTCAAAAATCGGGGCGCACGTAAAGGGGGAAAATGACTTTTTTCAAAAAAAATTTCAAAGCAGCGGCGAAAACGCCCTAAAACCCCTCTTTTTTCTGCACATGCGCGCAGAATTTGTGGTAATATACCGCCGTTTCCGCCTTGAAGGCGGCATTGCACGATTACACATGGCTCTTAAAGAATGAAAATAGACTTCCTCCACGGCATACTCGCCGGAAAACACGCGGCGGTCGAATCCCTCGGGACGCCTGTCGCAAACCCCTTCCCGCCGGAAGAACGCAGACCTTTCATCCTCCCGCCCGGCTCGGTGATAGCGGAAATCAAACGCGCGTCGCCGTCACAAGGCGACATCGACCCGGATCTCGATCCGGCATCGCTCGCCCGCAAATACGAAGAAGGCGGCGCCGCCGCCATATCCGTCCTGACTGAAGAACTGTCTTTCAAAGGATCGCTCGCGGATCTCGACGCCGCGCGCGCCGCCGTCAAACTCCCCGTCCTGCGCAAGGACTTCGTCATCGACGCGCGGCAGATCGACGAAACGGCCGGCCGCGCCGACGCCCTACTTCTCATCGCGCGCCTCCTGCCGCCCGACAAACTTGCGCGTTTCATCACGCAGTGCCGACGCAACGCCATCGAGCCGGTCGTCGAGATTTTCGGCGAGGACGACCTCAAAACGCTCTCCGCCGCCGCCGCGCTCCTCAAACGCACCGGGCACGACAGGGAATATCTCGTCTGCGGAATAAACAACCGCGATCTGCGCACTTTCGAAGTCGACCTGGAAAACTCCTGCCGCTTCGCGGCGCGCCTCCCCGCCGGATGCACCCCCGTGGCGTTCTCCGGCGTGCATTCCGCGCAGGACGCCGCCGTACTGCGCAAAGCCGGAATCTCCCGCGCGCTCGTGGGGACGGCCGTCGTCAAGAATCCGGGCCTGCTGCCGCAGATCGCCGCCGCTCTCGCAGAATGACAGGAAAAGGAATGGACGGCAGCGGGCGCAGGGACATCGACGATTTTCGCAGCGAGCGCGATCTTTCGCGCCGGCGCGCTTTCGAGGCGCGCTCCCGCGCGGGCCGCGCCAGACTGTTGGCCCGCGCCATCCCCGGACTGCCGCTGGACGGCGATCCGCCCGAAACGCGTGCGCGCATACCGTCGGCCGGCGAAATCTTCCCGTCCGTCCTGCGCGACATCGAAGCGTCCGCATCGTCGTCTTTCGCTGATGCGGTCTCCGGCCGCTGGAATGAAATCTTCCCCGGAATCCGCGCACGCCCTTCGCGCATGGCCGGAAACATCCTGTTCCTCGCCGTGCGTTCTTCGCCCGCCCTGTTCGCCCTTCGCCCGCGCCTTCCGGAAATCCGCAGGAAGCTCGCGGCCTTCCCGGGCGCGCCGCAGGGGCTCGACGTGAAACTCGAGGTGCGGCCTTGAACACCGCAGACCTTTTCCGCGACGCGCGCGTCGAACGCGTGCGCGAACTGTCCGCCCGCCTGCGAGAAGCGCTCGCCGCGAAGACTGAAGCCGAGAACGCCTTGGCAAGCGCCGAGGCGCGCGCCGCCGAAATCGCGCTTGCGCTGTACGACATCCGCGCCGCTTCGCTCGCATCGCCGCAGGCGCGCATGACCGCGATCGACGGGCACAACCTCCTTTTCGCCGCGAAGGGCATGACTTCCGACCCAGCCGTCGAACGCGAAAGGCGGCTGGCGCTCGTGGAAGAGATGCGCGCATTCGCCCGCCGCTCTCCGAAAGAGGATTTCATCTGGCTGGTGTTCGACGGCAGCATTGCGGGAGGGGAGGCGGACGGCAATTTCCGCGTCTCCTACACTGGAGGAGAAGGCGGCCACCGCGCCGACAGAATCTTGTGCAGCTATCTGCGCGCCGCGCGGCTCGCCGGAGCGTCCGCGAAATTCCGCGTAGTCACGTCAGATTCCCGATTCGCCCGCGAAGCGCGGAAACTCGGCGCGGAAACCGTTTCGTCGAAAGATTTCGCAAAGGAGGCCGGACTGTGAAACCGCGCGACAGGGAAGAGTCGACAACGCCAGCCGAAGCGCTTCTGCTCGAATCGCTGCACTCGCTCGAATTCCGTCCGCCGCCCGCGCGCATCCTCGTGGCCGGCAACAGGTCCGGCCGCACTCCGGCGGCGGCCCGGACGCTTTTCCCGGAAGCCGAGACTCTTGCGCACGTGTTCGACTTCCACCACGCCCGCGCAATGGTAAAACGCCTTTTCGACGAAGGTTTCCGCGACGCGCGCCGCTGCGTCCGCTGCGAGCCTTTCGTGCCGGACGGACCGTGGAATCTCGCGCTGTTCATGACGACTCCGCGCTCCATGCCCGCCGAACTCGTGCTCGACCAGCTTGAAGACATCCGCTCGAAACTCGCCCCCGGCGCGCCGTTTCTGCTGTCGTTCGAAGGCGAAGAGGCCGACGCCCTGCGCACGGTCAGGCTTGCATTCCCCGGCCGTGTGCGGAAAGTCGCCGCCTCGAAACGCGCAACGGTTTTTCTCGTGCGGGGGCCTGCGGAACCGCTTCCGCGCAGATCGTTCGCCGCTTCGTGGACGGCGTCTATTCCCGGCGGCGAGCCGCTGGAATTCACCTCACTGCCCGGCTGCTTCTGCCACCGCCGCGCCGACGCCGGCGGCCTTGCGCTCGCGGAAGTCGCCGCGCGCGATCTCCGCCCGGGGGAGGATCTGCTCGACATGGGATGCGGCAGCGGCCTCGTCGGGATTCTTCTCGCCGCGAAACAGCAGAAGGAAAATCCGGAAACGAAACGCACTCTTATCATGATCGATTCGCACGCGCGCGCGATCGAAGCGGCGAAAATCAATGCGCGGCGCGCCGGAATAGAAAACGTGCGGTTCGTGCTTTCCGACACGGGACTCCCGCGCGGAGAAAAAGCGGTGTGCGATGTTTTCGCCGGGAATCCGCCGTACTATTCCGAATACAAAATCGCCGAAACTTTCCTTTCCACCGCGTATGTCGCATTGCGTCCCGGCGGGCGCTGCTACAGCGTGGTGAAGACGGCGACCGGACTGCTGCCCGTGCAGGAAAAGTATTTCCGCAAGGCGGAAACGATACCGCGGCGCGGATACGCGGTGCTGTCGTCCATACGGCAGCCGTGACAGGACGGACGGAGGACCGGCATGTTGAGGATATCGGGAGGAGAATGGCGCGGAAGGCGGCTGAAAACGCCGCCTGGCGACGCAGTGCGCCCCACGCAGGAGAAAGTGCGCGAAGCGGTGTTTTCGATGCTGCAGAACGATATCCCGGGAGCGGACGTGCTCGACTTGTATTCCGGCAGCGGCTCGCTGGGGCTTGAAGCTCTTTCGCGCGGCGCCGCGCGCGCGACATTTGTGGATTGCGACCGCCGCCATCTCGCCGTGCTGAAAGAGAACGCAACGGTTCTCGGCGCGGCCGGCAGATGCGAATTCGCCTGCGCGGATGCGGAAAAATGGGTTGCCTCGGCGGGGAAAGGGCGCGCTTTCAAGGCCGTATTCGCCGATCCGCCGTATGCGCTTGGCGCACGGCGGCGGTTCGCGGGGCTTCTCGCGCTTCTCGCGGAAAGCGGATGCGCGGGGGAGGGGTGCGTATTCACCGCCGAAATGAAATCGGAACAGACGCCGGACGAAGCCCCGGGCTGGACGCTCTGCCGCGACCGTGCGTACGGACACACCCGCATAGCGGTATATGTCAAGGACCGGGCGGCCCCTGGAATTATCCAACCGGCCGTTTCTTGAAGGCGCCGCCCGCGCCGGGCAAAACCGCGTATGCGGATATCACCCGAGCTCCGCTTCGAGCGCGCGGGCGAGCTGATCGGGACATGAAGTGCCGTTGCGGCACTGCACTCCCTTGAGGAGCGCGATGACATCCTCGACCTTGCGGCCTACGACAAGTTTTGCGACACCCTGCGTATTGCCGGGGCATCCGCCGACAAATCCGCATTTCGTCACAATGCCGTCGGCGACTTCATAGTTGATGGCGCTCGAACATGTTCCGGCCGTCCTGTACGTCTTCATCCGATTTCCTTTCCCGTTTTTGCGAAGGCACCGCTTCGCGCGCCGGTATTATACTACAATATCTCCGCCTGCGGCGGCATTCGCTTCGCCTTTCGCCGGCATCCGCGCGAATCGTGCAGTTCCGCGAACGCCTGGAATGCGGGGTGCAGCTATCTTGCGATTTTCCAGCAGAGCCAGGCGGACAATGTCTTGGAATCGAAAATCGCGCCGCTGCGTATGCCGTCTTCGACCTCGGCTTCAGAGAGGATCACGGGATAGACATTCTCGTCCGGGTCCTGATCCTGGGCGTGCGGCGTTCCGGAAAGTTCCGCAAAATAGAGGTGTATGCGTTCTTCGCAGTACCCGGGAGTGCAGATGACCGTTGTGAGGAACTTGATGTCCGTCACTTCGTAGCCCGTCTCCTCCGCAGTCTCGCGCTTCGCGCCTTCTACCGGATCTTCACCAGGCTCGAGACCGCCCGCGATGACTTCAATCAGCGCTTCTTCCGCGGCCTTGCGATACTGTTTCACGAATACGAACTTTCCGTCGGGACGGCGGGCGAGTATCGCAACCGCGTTGCCGTGGCGGACCACCTCGCGCTTCGCCTTGCGTCCATCGGGCAGTTCAACATCGAGAAGATCGACGTTTACGATCTTCCCCGTGTACTTGCGCTCGGTCGCGAGCGTCTTTTCGGTCAGGTCGGTCATTTGCATAATCTATTGCTCCATTATTACAACGGAAAAGCCAGTTGCGGTTTGCCAAGTTTCAAGTGCCGGGACTGCGAACTGCAGCGCCGGGAGGCAAGGAGACGTGGGCTTCGCCGGCGTAGACGCGTTCGCCGCCGACAAGCAAAGAACCGTCGGACGCGATTCCGCCGCAAACGCCGCGCGCCGGACTGCCGTCAGAATCCGTGCGCAGCACGGAAACCTCCCGCCCCTTCAGAAGATCGAGTTCCGCGATTTCGGGCAAGAGCGACAGGAAGCCCGACCGCGCCCACTGCATCCTTCGCGCTTCAAGGCTGCGCAGCAAAGCGGCAAGCACGGCGGAACGGTCGAAAAAAACGTTCTCCCTTCCCGAAAGGAGTTTGAGCGATGTGGCGCGCGACGCGATTTCCGGCGGGAACTCCGTCTGGTTCACATTCACGCCGATTCCGGCGACGATTCTTTCGCCGCGCAGGGAGCAGAGAATTCCGCAGAGTTTCCTGCCGCAGACGAGAATGTCGTTCGGCCATTTGAGGCCGGGGGCGGACTGCGGCGGCAGGAGCAGGCGCAACGCGTCGCAGACCGCAAGCCCCGCGGCGAGGGGGAATGTGGATATTTCCGCCGGGGAGATCCCCGCGCAATCCACCACAACGCTGAAATAGAGATTCACGCCGGGCGGAGACTGCCAGGAGTGGTCGAGCCTTCCGCGGCCTGCGGTCTGGCAGTCCGCAGCCACGACGGTTCCGGACGGCTCGTTTTCCGCATCGGCGTTCGTGGAAGCGGTCGTTTCCTTGAAAACGAAACGCCGGACGGGGAATCCGGCATCAAGGAAAGGCATGGGGTCGATCCGCCGCGTCATACGTCGGATGCAAGCGCGCCGATATCGGCCGACTTGCCGAATATGATCATTTTGTCGCCCGGAAGGACCGTTTCGGACGCATCGGGGATTATGACCTTGCGCGGATGCGCGGGTCCCGCCGGATCCGGGCGTCTTATGCAAAGCACGGTAACGCCTGTTTCGCGGCGGATGTCCGCCTCGGCAATGGTCTTGCCGTGCCATTTTCCGAGAGCGTCTATTTCCGCGAGAGAATAGCCTTCGGAAAGCTCGAAGAAATCCGCCGCGCCCTTCGACACGAGCGACTTCGCGAGCCTGCGCGCCATGTCGCGGTCGGGGTAGACCACGGCGTCCGCGCCGATGCGGCGGAGCACGCGGCCGTGGAGATCTGACGACGCCTTGGCGACGACCCAGGGAACGCCCAGTTCCTTGCAGCCCGCCGTCGCGAGCGTGGAAACTTCCACATTGGAGCCGATTGCGACAACGACAGCGTCGCAGTCGCGGATGCCGGACTCTTCAAGGACGCGATCCTGGGTCGCATCGCCCTGGACCGCCTCGGAGACGGTTTCGGACAGGTTCTGCACGACTTCGCGGTCGCGGTCCACGAGCAAGGTGTCCACACCCGCTTCGGACAACGCGACCGCGAGCGACGAGCCGAACCTGCCGCCGCCTATTATGCCGATTCTTTTCACTTGGAAAAGCGGCTTACTCTTCGGTGAAGTTGACCTTCGCCACGCCGCAATCCGGGCAAGTCCAGTCGTCGGGGAGATCTTCGAAAGCGACTCCGCCGTTCTGTTCGGGATCGTAGACGTATCCGCAGACGCTGCAAACGTATTTCTTCATTGCCGTCTCCTGGGGGAATGCGTTTCAGAGATCTTCGCAGAGAACCTGAAAGTAGGACTTGGGATGGTCGCAGCAGGGGCACTTTTCAGGCGCCTGCGCGCTTTCGCACACGTATCCGCAGTTGCGGCAGATCCAGAGCTTCGCTTCGCCGCGCTTGAACACGCGCTCGTCCTTCACGCTGGCGAGCATGGCGAGATAGCGCTCTTCGTGGCGCTTCTCGATCGAAGCGACGAGTTCGAACTTGCGGGCGATGTCGTTGAAACCCTCCGCGCGGGCGGTTTCCGCGAAACCCTTGTACATTTCAGTCCATTCGCCGTGTTCGCCTTCCGCGGCCGCGACGAGGTTTTCGGCCGTGGTCCCGAGCTCGCCGAGAGCCTTGAACCACATCTTGGCGTGTTCCTTTTCGTTCTCCGCCGTTTCAAGGAAAACGGCCGCGATCTGTTCGTAGCCTTCCTTCTTCGCGACGGACGCGAAATAGGTGTACTTGTTGCGGGCCTGCGATTCGCCTGCGAACGCGAAGGCGAGGTTTTTCGCGGTCTGGGATCCTTTGAGTTCTGCCATCTTCGTTTCTCCTGTCTTTACATCCCCGCGGCGGCGCGCCGCGGGAACCGGGTGTCAGAGGTCTCCGCCGTCGTCGAGAATGCCGTCGGAGCCGACATAGTCTTCGCCGTCCACCGAAACGTCGCCGCCGAGCGGAATGGCCGCCTCGGGGCCTTCCTCCGGGTTGGCGAGCATCAGCGGCGGTTCGTCTTCGTCGCCTTCCTCCGCCGGGGTGGGGAGGGAGCCGCCGAAGAGCGCGTCCATCTTAGCCTTGGCCTCTTCCTGGAGCTTGCGCATTTCCTCGTCGGAAATAGGCTCGCAGAGAGGAACGAGTTTGAGGTAGCGGTGGAGCGGGAAGCCCGTGCCGCCGGGTATGACATGGCCGAGGATGACGTTTTCCTTGAAGCCGCGCAGTTCGTCCACGCGGCCCATCGTGGCCGCTTCGGTGAGGACGCGCGTAGTGTCCTGGAACGACGCGGCGGAGATGAAGGAGTCCGTTTCGAGGGCGGCCTTGGTGATGCCGAGGAGCGCGGGCTGCGCTTCCGCCGGGCGGCGGCCTTCGGCCATCATCATCTCGTTCACGCGGAGGAACGTCTGGCGGGTCACCTGCTCGCCCCACAGGAAGTCCGTATCGCCGGAGTTGGTGATGCGGACCTTGCGGAGCATCTGGCGCACGATGATTTCGATGTGCTTGTCGTTGATCTCCACGCCCTGCAGACGGTAGACCTGCTGCACTTCGTTGACGAGGTACTTCTGGAGTTCCTTC